>CAZJYL010000006.1:0-20813 GCA_964550265.1 uncultured Bacteroidaceae bacterium | reverse complement strand
GGTATTTGAAAGTAAGGATATTAATTCTGGTTGGGATGGCAATTACAAAGGGCTGCCTGCCCAAACCGGAGTATATTATTGGTATATTAAAGCAACAATGCTTGATAATACTCTTATCGAACGACAAGGGAATGTTACTTTGATAAGATAAATATTGAAGCACATTATCGGGTATTTATTTCGAATAATTATATTTGATAATCAGGCATATCTATCATCCTGATTAAAATTAAAATTGCATTTATCAGGTTATACCTTGTGATAACGAAAAATATTATCTTTGCCTGAATGAATCGGGAAGAAAAAAGCGAAGTTGAAAAAATGCTGCCTGTTATGGAGCAATTCCCAAGCTTGCAGGGCGAGGGAATCAATACAGGTAAAGCCGCATGGTTTGTTCGTCTTGGCGGCTGCGATGTTGGGTGTAGTTTTTGCGATGTTAAAGAGTCGTGGAATCCTTCTCTACATCCTCTGGTACACGTAAATGAAGTTGTTGAAAATGCAATCAGGTCAAATCTTGGAGCAGTTGTTCTTACAGGAGGCGAGCCTCTTAAGTGGAATCTTGATTACCTGACAGCCGAGTTACATAAAAACAATATTGAAATATTTTTGGAAACATCCGGCAGTGAGAAGCCAAGTGGTGTTTTCGACTGGATTTGCCTTAGCCCAAAAAAAGGCACCGTAATTCATCCATATTGGCTTTCGAACGCAAACGAGCTTAAGGTAATAATAGAAAACAAAAATGACACGGTTTTTGCAGAAGAATTGGCGGAGAAAATAAATTCTGAATGTATAATTCAATTACAACCTGAATGGAGTGTTCGCAATACTATTTTGCCATTTCTTGTGCAATATATTTTAAAAAATCCAAAATGGAGACTTTCGGTACAGACACACAAATACATAAACATTCCCTGAAACCATGAAAAAAAGCTTTATATTTATTTTTCTTATAATGTTAAGTGTGTGCTTAAATGCTCAGGATAAACCATTAACATCAAAAAACAAAAAGGCTATTAAAGAATATCATAATGGCGTAAGTTTTTTAAATAAATATAATTATGCCGATGCCCAAAGCTCATTTGAACATGCAATTTTATATGATCCTAAATTCATTGAAGCTTATATAATGCTGGGTACTTTGTATGAAGAAAAGAAAGAATACGCTAAAGCAATAGAATATTACGAAAAGAGCTTAACATTAAATGCCGATTTTTTCCCTAATACTTACTTAATCGTAGGAAATTTAGAAATTAAAACGGGCGAATACGATAAGGCCTTATCTAATTTTAAGTCATTTTTGAAATACGACATTAAACCTGCACCCAAAAAACAGGCAGAGAACGGAATTGCAGTATGTGAGTTTGCAATAAATCAAATCAAAAATCCGAAGCCTTTCAATCCAAAGCCATTAGGAAAAGGAATTAACACGGAATTTTCAGAATACATGCCTGCACTTACGGCAGATGAATCAACCATAATATTCACACGTCTTGTAAAAAGCAATTCAGCGAATACACGAAACGGAATGCAGGAAGACTTTTATACCAGCAAGCTAATAAACGGAGAATGGACTACGGCAGTTCCTTTGAGTGAAAAACTAAACACTACAGGAAACGAAGGAGCTCACACTATTTCTCCCGACGGCAAGATTTTATATTTTACTGCCTGCGGGCGGGAATCAGGCAAGGGAAGTTGCGATATATACATGTCTAAATGGAATAAAGGCGAATGGGATTATCCGATAAATTTATATGAAATAAATTCAAAAGAATGGGATAGCCAGCCAAGTATTTCGCCCGATGGCAAAACTTTATATTTTTCCTCGTCCCGTAGCGGCAACATGGAAATATACAAAACCCAACTGCAGGAAAATGGCAAATGGACTACTCCTGTAGCCCTTCCTCAAACAATAAATACTTCAGGAAACGAAATGTCACCTTTTATGCATCCTGACGGAAAAACACTCTATTTTGCCTCGAACGGTCATTTAGGTATGGGCGGATTAGACATATTTTACAGTCGGATGAATGACGATTCAACTTGGTCAACACCCGTTAATTTAGGATACCCAATTAATACTCATAACGACGAGGCTTTCCTCTTTGTATCAGCCTCAGGTGAAAATGCGTATTATGCCGGTGGTGGCCTTGAATCAAGAAATATGGATATTTTCTGCTTTGAGTTATACAAAGAAGCCCGGCCCGATGCTGTAACTTATTTAAAAGGAATAGTTAGTGACATTACAAGCAACAATCCGCTCCAGGCTTCATTTGAGTTGATAGACCTAAAAAGCGGGTCGGTTATTGCAAAATCCATTTCGGATGATGATGGGGCTTTTTTGATTTGCATACCATCGGGCAAAGACTATATGCTTAACGTGTCAGCTGACAAATATCTTTTTTATTCCGACAACTTCAGCCTGTCCGGCGTGCATTCCAAAACAGAACCTTACATTAAAAATATCAAATTACAACCTATAGGAAGCGATGCCGTCGTTGTATTAAACAACATATTTTTTGATACCGATAAGTATGATTTGAAACAAGAGTCTTTTATTGAATTAGACAAGGTTGTTAAAATGATGCAGGCAAATCCTAAAATGAAAATTGAAATAAGAGGACATACCGACAATACCGGAAGCAAAGAACATAATATTAAGCTGTCGGAAAATCGCGCTAAAGCAGTTGTTCTTTATCTCACTGCTCAGGGAATTTCCAAGGACAGAATGACATATAAGGGCTATGGTGACAGCATGCCCAGGGCTTCTAATGACACAGTTGAAGGAAGAGCTCTAAACCGCAGAACAGAATTTAAAGTTATAAGTAATTAATTGCAATGACAAACAAGGTAAGTATTGATAACTGGAATAAAGAAACAGCAAAATTAAAACCTGAACAAATTATTGAATTTGCTTTTGGCAATATTGAAGGGCCAATAACAATGGCAACAAGTTTAAGTATAGAAGATCAGTATTTGCTGTATTTAATCAACAAAGGCGGCTATAATTGCAGCTATTTCACTCTGGATACAGGCCGTCTGCCTCAGGAAACCTACGACACAATTAAAGCAACCGAGGCTCATTTTGGAATAAAAATTCAGGTGTTATTTCCTGACAAAAAAGAAGTTGAAACATTAGTAAACGAGCATGGCATAAATTGCTTTTACGACAGTCTTGAATTACGAAAAGCCTGCTGCAATATAAGGAAAACAAAACCAATGCTGAGCTTTTTGGAAAATAAAGCAGCCTGGTTTACAGGTATAAGAAGAGAGCAATCTATTACAAGATTAAATATTCCCGTTTTTGACATTAACGAATCAACAGGACTAATTAAAATAAGCCCGCTTGTTGATATGTTTGAAAACGAAGTATGGGCCGAAATCGAAAAAAACAAAATTCCATACAACCCACTGCAAAAACAGGGCTACAGAAGCTTGGGCTGTCTTCCGTGCACAAGACCTATAGGTGCCAATGACGAATTCAGATCCGGGCGCTGGTGGTGGGAAGATGCCGAAAATAAAGAGTGCGGAATACATAAAAACAATGTTTAGAAAATAATGCTTTTACGCTAAAAACTATTGGATGAAAAATGATTGTTGTTTAATGAATTTTTATTCTAAAATGCTAAAAAATATATGAATTCACAACTCATCCTTATAGTTTTTTCCATTTATACCCTCCTGCTTTTTTTCATAACATGGCTCACCAGTCGCAGAGCAAATAATGAAACTTATTTTATCGGGAATAAGCGCTCTATATGGTACGTTGTGGCGTATGGAATGATTGGAGCTTCATTGTCAGGCGTTACATTTATGTCGGTGCCCGGCATGGTTGAACAGCATGGCTTTGCATACTTTATGGTGGTTGTTGGATATTTTATAGGCTATCAGGTGGTGGCTTTTGTGTTACTTCCTTTATATTACAAGCTAAATCTAACTTCAATCTATAGTTATCTTAATCAGCGATTCGGGAACACATCGCATAAGACAGGCTCACTGCTGTTTATACTCTCCCGCTCGCTTGGCGCATCTATGCGAATGTTTCTTGTTGTACTGATTTTGCAGAATTTTCTCTTCGACAGTTTGGGAATTCCGTTTGCAGTAGCTGCAGTAATATTTATCCTGCTCGTTTTATTGTATACTTTCCAAGGCGGAATAAAAACAATAGTGTGGACCGATACATTACAGACAACATTTATGCTTGGGGCTTTGGTGTTTACACTATTTGCCATTGCATCACAGCTTGACATGAATATTTCAGAACTGTTTTCATCAATAGCAAACAGTAAATACAGCAATATAATTGTAACAGATTTCACATCAAAGGATCACTGGCTAAAACAACTATTAAGCGGAATTTTTATTACTATTACAATGACAGGGCTCGACCAAGAAATGATGCAAAAAAACCTGAGTTGTAAAAACCTTAAGGATGCACAAAAAAACATGGTTACGTTTAGTTTTATTGTTGTTGGCGTTACTTTATTGTTTTTAGTACTTGGTGCTGCACTTTATATTTATACCGACACCATGAATATAGTTCGACCCGAACTGGCTGACGATTTATTTGCCACTGTCAGTTTTAATTATTTGCCCCCAATTGCCGGTTTTGTTTTTTTAATAGGGCTGATATCGGCTGCTTATCCCAGCGCAGACGGTGCAATAACATCTCTGACAACCTCATTTTCGCTCGACATATTAAACATCAACCGTCCAGAATTTAACGAGGCTAAACAAAAACGCATACGGCTTATGGTGCATCTTTCTTTTGCGGTACTTTTACTTGGCTTAATCATAATGTTTAGCTATGTTAACGACCGCAGCATTATAGATAAATTATTTACCATTGCAGGATATACATACGGGCCTTTACTGGGTCTTTTTGCCTTCGGGCTTTATACTAAGCGAAAAATACACGACAAGCTGGTTTTTATCCCCGTTATAATTTCACCCCTGCTTTGCTATTTTTTGGCCGACAACAGCAAAGAGTTATTATTTGGATATCAGGTTGGTTTTGAACTGCTTATAATAAACGGACTGCTGACATTTGCAGGATTGTTTATTTTATCCAAAAGATAAAACTATTTTAAATTTGTGAATAAGTTCAAAAAGAATAATTATTTTTGAATTTTTATGAGTAATATGGAACTAAAACGTCTTTTTGATTTACTTGACCGAAGCAAAGAAAAGTTTAACAAGCAGGTAGTTTTTGGCGGAAAGGTTGGAGGAATATGGCAACGATATAGTTTGCAGCAACATATTGACAACTCCACCAATATCAGCTTTGGCTTAATGAAACTAGGTATTAAACCTGGCGATAAAATAATTTCCATTAGTACCAACAGACCGGAATGGAATTTTCTGGACATGGGAATTATGATGTGCGGCGCCATTCACGTACCGGTATATCCCAATATAAGTTCAGAAGAATATAAGCACATTTTTAATCACTCTGAGGCAAAAATGGTTTTTGTAGCCGGCGAAGAAATGTATTTGCGTATTAAAGACATTTTACCCGAATGCCGCAATATTGAAAAAATATATACATTCAGGAATTTGCATGGCATAGAACATTTAAATGAGCTGGTTGAACTTGGCAAACAAAATCCGCAACCGGAAAAGTTGCAAAGCATAAAGGATTCAATTACCGAAGACGACATTGTTACAATCATATATACCAGTGGAACAACAGGCATTCCTAAAGGTGTAATGCTAAGTCATAAAAATTTACTAAGTAATATTGAAGCTATTTATAGAATTCCGCCTCAGGACCCGCAGATGGTAACATTGAGTTTTTTGCCACTGTGTCATGTCTTGGAACGTATTATGAACTATATGTACCAATATAATGGATATACTATTTATTATGTTGACAATATAGCCCTGGTATCAGATGCCATGCGCGAAACCAATCCGCATATAGTTTGCTGCGTACCAAGGGTTCTGGAAAGCATCCATGACAAAATTATGGCCACAGGGCGCAAATTGAGCGGATATGAAAGATTTTTCTTTTTCTGGGCAATCAGAATAGGTTACAAATATAAAATTGAAGGCAATAATGTATTTTATCGTGCCCAACTTTGGCTATTACGAAAGCTGGTTTTCAAAAAATGGAAACAGGCACTGGGTGGCAATTTAGATATAATTGTAAGTGGTGGCGCTGCACTTCAGGAAAGACTTTCAAGAATTTTTTGGGCAGCAGGATTTCGCGTATTGGAAGGGTATGGCCTAACTGAAACCAGCCCCGTTATTGCCGTAAGCAATTTCTCTAAAAACGCCATTGAATCTGGCACTGTTGGTCCCCCACTAAGCAATGTGCAGATACGTATTGCCGATGACGGCGAAATACAATGTGTTGGGCCTAATGTAATGAAAGGCTATTATAAAGATTCGGAACAAACTAATTCGGTTATGACTGAGGACGGGTGGTTCCGTACAGGCGATATAGGCCTAATAACATCAAAAGGTAATTTGAAAATCACCGACAGAAAAAAAGAAATTTTTAAAACTGCTGCGGGAAAATATATATCGCCTCAGCTTATAGAAAACATGCTGAAACAATCACCTTTTATTGATAATGCAATGGTTGTGGGCGAAAATCAAAAATATCCTGCCGCAATAATTTCACCCAACTTTTTCCATATTCGCTCGTGGTGCGAAATTAAAGATATTGCATTTACAACAAATAGTGACGCATTGATAAAGCCTGAAGTGAAAAAACGCATTTCTGTTGAAATTGAAAAAGTTAATACGCTACTTGGCGAACATGAAAGAATTGTAAAATTTGAATTAACCGAAAACTCATGGTCGGTTGAAACAAGTGAACTTACGCCTACTTTAAAGCTTAGGCGAAAAATTATTTCTGAAAAATACAGTGACTTAATAAATAAATTGTTTTAATTACATGCCAATGAAAAAAGTTATTTTATTTCTGATGATATCCACATCGGTTTTTATTTATTCCTGCAAATGCGACAGAGCTCCCGAAAGTAAAAGTTTAACGGAGTTAATAGAATACGACGCAATGATTAACAACAACGGATTAATGGACCCGATTATGGGGCATTTAAATGAAGATATGCGTTTAAATTTCATTCATTTTCTTTTCGAAGAATTAAAAAACAACAATGCCGTTGATGACAATGGTAATAATATTGACACAAAACAAGTTATTTCCGTCATTAATGAATTAATTAACAATGCAGATACCACACTTACTGATCCCGAAGATTTTATTAAATCTAATGTTATTAAAATCAACAAACTCAGGTTTAGAGAAAAATGGATATACAACACTACTGATTTTAAAATAGACAAAACTGTTTTGGCTGTTGCGCCCTTGCTTGAATTGGCCGATTCACAAGGATATGTTTTTAAGGCAGTGCCTCTTTTCTGGATTAAATGCGATACATCTGCTCAGACAAAAGACAATATAATTTTATCAACAAATATTATTGGCGATGCTTTTATATATAACAATCTAGAAATGATTCATTACTACGACTCGGCACCTGCCAGTTATTATTGCAACCTGAATTACGAAGCAAAATCACAATATTTTGATGCACTTGTTAAATCTGTAGTGGATAATAAAATAAAAGGATACAACTTCTTTTTTAATCCTCTTGAAGAGGCTGATATGAAAGTCCTGAAAGGTTATGCGGATACACTAAAGGATTATGATGAAAACAATAATATTGTAGAAACAATAATCGAGCATAAAGTTTCGGCGCAAGAATTTGTACGCATTAAATTTGCCGAACAATGGGAATATTCAAAAAAGCCATTCGTGTTTCGTAAAACAGTAAAAGCCCTTAACCCCTCGGTTATGGTAATAGACCCGCAATATGATGTCGTAAAAGGCTATAAACCTCTCTTTTGGATAGTATATGACGAAAATTACCTGCAAGAGATGAAAGGTAAAATTTTGCAATAAAGCATTGCAGATAAAACAAATTATTGTGTTCTATTAAGACTTAAAATTTTTAAACCAATTATAAAAGCAAATAAAACCAGCTGATTTATTTAGTGGTTATAGCGATTTTATTAATACAAGCTTACCTTGTTGCAGCAATTTGGAACTAATGCGATTAATTACGTTGATACGGGTCAATAAGCCTTGTTGTCTAAATATAATTCTATCTTCAGACACATTGTCGGCAAGGCCCATCCAGATATTAACCTTGTCGGCCATTTTTAAAAAGTAAGTCAATTCGTATGCAGGAGAGCCCGTAGGTAATGAATTTATATCTTCGTCAAGTAAATTACAAACTTGATTTAAAGTAACCACCCCCTCAGTAATCAGGTCAGTCCCTTTCATTGTAAAAGCCGGAGGGGTTATAGAATCGCCGCTATCGGCCACGTCAATTGTATGCCCCGTTATTCGTGAAGCCATTTTAGAAGTAGAGCCGCCACTAATGATGTGAATACCTTGTTCGGCATAAAACTCATTAACAAATTTTTCATCATCCTTTGAGTGTAATGGAGGTCCGCTTAATAAATTTACAACAATACCACGCCGGTTTACGGCAAACACTACAGAGCAATCATCTCCTTTGTTTGTTGGCCAATAACTTTTGGCTTGATTGTGCACTAAATTAGCCAACTCATTTCCATTTATTCTTTTTCCATTCAAATGTGTTTGCAAAAAGCCACATACACCTTCTGATTCCCATCCATTGGTGAAAAGTTTACCTATGCCGGCTTGAGTTATTCCGTCAGACATTAGCATTAAACCTTCACCCTTTTCAATCTTGCAATTTGATTCATGCACTAAGGCTTTTTCACGCGTATAAACTCTATCGTTAAGCACTTGGGCATAAGTACGGCTTACTATTAAAGGAGAGGGCATCTCGTAGCCAAGAACAGTTGCTTGACCATTATTTAAAATTTGGGCAATAGTAAAAACTGCAAATGGGTCAACTGTCCCCCATGCACTATCCATTGTAGCCGATACCCTATTAAAAGTCTCTCTGATCGAAAGCCCCATTTTAATTAATGCAATAATACGCGAAACGCATAAATTTGCAGCAATATTGGCTTTAATGCCTGAACCAAGTCCATCTGCCAAGACAAAAGTTGTTGCATTTTCATTTCTAAAAACACCCCAAGCATCGCCACATGGCTGTCCTGCTTTTTTAGGTGACTGTGCAGCAAATATGTCTGTGTGAATATACATGGCAAAATCACTTAATAATTCAATATGTTATTTATTAATTGAATCTATCAAATTCTTCATTAATGATTCGCCATGAGCAGTATTTTCGCCTAAAAACCGTGCAAGTTCTTGAGCCATGGCTATTTGGTGGTCTATGAGTATTTGTGCACGTTCAACCGTTTCGCTACGCAATGCATTTAACTTATCCTTACTCGATGAACTATCAGTAACATCAACAAATAAGCCCACTATTTGCTCCTCTTCAGGAAGACGATAAACAACGGTGTGGCATTTAAGGTTATAATTTGGATAGTAATTATATTCTTTTGAAGCATCTAATTTTCCTGCAATTAGTTTTTCAAATTGCTTTGGATCTATAAGATAACTTATTTTACGACCAATTAGAGAATCGGAACAAGAAAACATTTTTTTAAACGACTCATTCATGCGAATAATTTCAAGATTCTCATTTAACAAAACAAATCCGTTAGGGTCTCTCTCAATTATGGTGTCGGCCTTTTGTTCAGCCAATAAGCGCATATAAGGCATACACATTTCAGGTTCAGCCATTCCCTCAAGTACGGCTACCGCACGCTCGCGACACGACTTGTATCCACAAGCTGTACAATTTAATTCATCGGCCGGTATCAATTTGCCGGTTTTACTCAATACTTCGCGTATTTGCTGTTCTGTAAATTGCGGATGTGTATAATTGGTGTTATGAGAAAAAACCATATCAGTATCATCAACAAGCATTGACTTATCGGCATCCATTCCCTGATTTTCCTTAGTGTAATCCAATACCATTCTACGAGCCTCAAAGCTATTGCAGTCCTTTTGCATTGCCGGTCCATTAACACACCCATTCTTGCAAAATAATGGTTCTATAACGCAATTTGTTGGGTTTTTTTGCAAATCATCAAGCAATTCCTTAATCTCATCGGCTCCACTAAGGGCCAAAACCGTACGATTGGAATTTTGTTCATTAATATTTCCTGTTTTAAGTAATCCACCTTCAAGCGGAAAAATACGCGAAAGGCCATTTACAGAATCATCAAAAGTGCTTTCTTCACATGATTCCAGAGAAATATTTCGTAGTTTAAGCAATTCATCTAATTCCTCAAAAGTAATTACTGCATCTATGTCGCTTTCTGTTGTTTTCCATTTAGCTTCGTCCTTTTTGGCAATGCAGGGCCCTGCAAAAACAAATTTAATACCGTTTAATGCTTTTTTAATCATGCGCGCATGAATTACCATCGGCGAAGCAATAGGAGCCAAGTATGGTATTAAGTCCGGTTTTTGATATGTAATATAATTTACCGCAGCGGGGCAAGCCGTGCAAATTATAGGTTGATTTGGGTTTTCGTCAATGTAATTAGCTGTGGCAATAGCAGTATGCCATGCGCCTGTAGAAGTCTCACCAACAAAAGAAAATCCAAACATTCGTAATGCTGACGGTAAACGTTTTCGCTTCCACTCAGGATAATATGCAGCAAAAGAAGGTGCTAAACTAATGGCTAAACGCTCACCATCCTCAATCATTTGCAGTACCCTGCCATAATCGGTTCGATAGGTTTTTGCATTTTGTGGGCAAACTGAAATGCAAGTACCACATGAAATGCAACGTTCGGGTACAACGTACGCCTGACCATCTTTCATGCGAATAGCATTTACAGGGCAAACACGTACGCAACGATAACAATCACGGCACAAAGCCTTTGAAGTATAAACGATAGAAATATTTTCTGCCTGAAACTGATTGTTATTCATATAATAAAAATTTTAATTTCAAAGATAATCTTAATTATACAGAATTCCCGACAGCAACAATAGTACTGTCGGGTTTATTCTGTATGAGTCTAAATTCTATCATCTGAATTATTCTACGTGCATTTGCAAACCAATTCTTTTAATTTCTTCATCCAACAATTGTTTTGCCTTTTCAAAAGTGGCATGCTCAAGAATCTTATCATTAACCCTCATTACAGGTCCATTTTGGCAACGCTCGAAACAAAAAGTTGCTTTAACGTCCACCATTTCGTCATGCCCTTCGAATCCAACTATATCTTCGAGTTTGTTTTCGCTAACATAATCGGCAAGTTGATTTAATAGTTTGTGAGCTCCCTTCATGTAGCAATTTGTTCCAACACAAACATATACTTCAATCTTAGGATGTTCGGTATTTCTGATATTGATAACCTGGTCGTTAATGCGCTTTCTGCTTTTATATTCTGTATGTAGCAAATGATGTGATTTTTCTCCTCCCGGTGTTCCAAGGAAAGACTTATATAATTCTTTCACATACGGATTATCCTGAGATTTGTGCAATTCAAGTTGTTTGTCGGCGTTATATAAACCCTGAATTCTTTTTTGACGAAATTCCGGGTCAAAGCTTACAGGTTGTCCACCTCCTGCAATACATCCGCCAGGACAAGCCATCACTTCAATCAAGTCATATTCACTGTCGCCTGCAAGAACTAATTCACATATTTGCCTAGCTTTGCTTAATGTATGTGCAATACCTAACTTTAATTTAGTTTTACCCAAAGTCATTTCAACCGTACGAATACCATCTTCTCCTCTAACCTCCTTAATATCAGTGTCAATTAAAGTTTCTCCGGTAAGTTTTTCATAAGCAAAACGCAATACGGCTTCACTAACACCACCGGTATTGCCAAAAATTACACCTGCACCCGTTTTAAAACCAAGTGGTAAGTCAAATGATTCTGGTTTTATTGTTCTAAAATTAATGCCTGTTTCGTGAATCATACGACCTAATTCATCAGTTGACAAAACATAATCAACATCCTGTATTCCGTCATGTATAAATTCTTCTCTTCTGGCTTCGTATTTTTTTGCAGTACATGGCATAATGGAAACAATAACCAGATTTTCGCGTTTCACTCCCAATATATCCGGAAGAATTTCTTTTGCTATACTTCCAAACATTTGCTGAGGCGATTTACAAGATGATAAATTTGGAAGTAATTGAGGATAATACTGCTCGGCAAACTTAACCCAACCCGGGCAACATGAAGTGAACTGAGGGAGCTTTTCTCCTTTGAGTTTCCGCTCAATAAATTCAGTTGCTTCTTCGATAACGGTTAAATCTGCAGTAAACGAAGTGTCATATACTTGGTCAAAACCAATATGCTTTAAAGCCGCAACGATTTGACCCGTTGAAATTGCACCTGCTTCCATGCCAAAGCCTTCTCCTAAAGAAACACGAACTGCCGGAGCTATCTGAGCCACCACAACTTTTTGATTATTGTGTATTTCATCCCACACAGCTTCAACTTCCGATTTTGGAACCAATGCTCCAACCGGACAAGCGGATACGCACTGTCCACAGAAGACACATTCAACATCATTAAGGCTTTTATCAAATGCAGGTCCAACAATTGTGCGCGTGCCACGGTTAATGAAATCAATCGCACCAACCGATTGCATTTCCTTACAGGCACGCACACAATCGCCGCACAACACACATTTATTAGGATCACGGATTATGCTTTTAGATTCGCTGTCAACCGGTAAATCAACTTCTGTTTTCTTAAACCGAATTTCATTTACATTAAGGCGTCTGGCCAAATCTTGCAATTTACAGTTGTTTGACCTAGTACAGCTAGGACAATCTATTTTATGATTAGCTAGTAATAATTCTAAATTTACTTTACGTATTTTGCGAACCTCAGCAGTATTTGTTTTTACAACCATACCTGGTTTTGGCATAATAGAACACGTTGCCTGAATACCCATGCCTTCAATATCGGCAATACAAAGGCGGCATGCACCATAAACACTCAGGTGGGAGTGGTAGCAAAAGGTTGGCATCTCAATTCCTACTTTCCGAATAAGTTCGAGCAGGTTTTTTTCGTTTTCAATCGGAACATTGTTTCCATCGATTGTTACATATCCTTTGGTTTCCATAGTCGTTTTGTTTTTAAATTTCATTAAAATCCCATCACAGCATTGAATTTGCAAGCCTTATAGCATTCGCCGCATTTAATACACAAAGCGGTGTCAATGCTATGTGGCTTTTTCTTTTCACCTGAAATTGCATTAACCGGACACTTGCGGGCGCAAGCTGTACACCCAATACATTTTTCTTTATCTATGGTAATATTCATTAGCGCCTTACAATTATTTGTCGGACAATTCTTGCGTTCGACATGCGCCATATATTCATCTCTAAATTTTGATATTGTTGATAAAACAGGACTTGGAGCAGTTTTTCCTAGTCCGCAAAGCGAAGCCTTTTTGATTACCTGTCCAATTTCTTCGAGTAAGTCAACTGTATAAGTTGTACCATTACCTTCAATTATATTATCCAACAAAGCCAGCATTTGCTTTGTACCTTCGCGGCAAGGTACACATTTTCCACAGCTTTCGTTTTGTGTAAAGTTCATAAAAAACCGGGCTATCTGAACCATACACGATTCTTGATTCATAACAACCAAACCACCCGAACCAACCATTGCTCCTTTTGCCAATAAATTATCGTAGTCTAATGGCAAATCAATATCTTCTGCTGTTAAACAACCACCTGATGGACCTCCTATCTGAACAGCCTTGAAACCTTGTGTAGATAATTTTCCATCGTTATCCATTACACCGCCGCCAATATTGTAAACAATTTCGCGTAATGTAGTTCCAAATGGTACTTCAATAAGGCCTGTATTTGCAACGTGTCCTGTAAGAGCAAATGTTTTTGTTCCTTTTGAGCCGGCTGTTCCATACTGATTGAACCAAGACGCACCATTTCGAATAATTAGAGGAATTGCCGCCAATGTTTCAACATTATTAATAACAGTCGGTTTTTCAAATAAGCCTCGTTCAGCAGGGAAAGGCGGCTTTGGCATAGGCATGCCTCGTTTGCCTTCAATAGAAGCAATTAGAGCAGTTTCCTCTCCACAAACAAAAGCTCCTGCACCTTCCATAATATGAATATGCATACTACGTCCGGTTCCAAAAACGTTATTGCCTAATATTCCGGCATCAATGGCATCTTGAATGGCTTTTTTCATGCGTTTTACAGCCAATGGATACTCAAGACGGACATACACATAGCCTTCATCAGCATTAATGGCACGTGCAGCTATCATCATTCCCTCAATAATTCTATGAGGATTGCCCTCCATCAAACTGCGATCCATAAAAGCACCCGGGTCGCCTTCATCTCCATTACAAATTACATATTTTTTGTCAGCTTGAACCACGCGGGTTAAATGCCATTTGCGTCCGGTTGGGAATCCTCCACCTCCACGACCACGTAAACCGGATTCGAGAATCATATCGCAAACTTGCTCATCTGTTAGCTCCGTGTAAACCTTTTCTGCCGCAAAATATCCATCATGTGAAATATACTCGCGAATATTTTCAGGGTCAACATGTCCGCATTCGCCTAATACAAGCCTGTTTTGAAGTTTGTAAAAAGGAATATCCAACTGCCCGCGACTCTTTTCTCCATTGGCAGGATTAATATACAAAAGCCTGTCTATTATTTCGCCACCTAAAACTGTTTTTTGTATTATTTCAAGAGCATCTTCGGGTTTTACTTTAACATACATTGTTTCGTCCGGCAATACATTAACCAAAGGACCTTGCGCGCAAAAGCCCTGACAACCACTATGGCTCAAATGAATATTGTCATTACAATCATGTTTGTCAAGCTCTAATTCAACAAAAAGTGAAGCTCCAAGAGATTCAATAGCATTTTTTAACGCATTGTAAACATCTAAAGAACCATTAGCAATACAACCTGTACCTGCACAAACGATGATACGCTTCGACACTCTTTGGTTTGCCTTTTTATATTCGTCTCTGATATTCTCCAGAGTAGCTTTTTTCATAGTTTTCATGATATTTTCAATTTTTTTACAAAATTATTCTTTTAACGCAGCTTCTTCTTCCATGATAGCATTTAGAATTTCGCGACAACGCTCAGATGTAACTTCTCCATAAACCTTATCGTTGACCATCATTACCGGAGCAAGCCCACAAGCACCTAAGCAACTTACTGCTTCTACAGTAAACATCATATCTTCGGTTGTGTTTTTGGAAGGTGTAACCTTTAAGGCTTCATACAGTGTATCCAGAAGCTTCGAAGATCCTTTTACATGGCAAGCCGTGCCATCGCAAGCTTTAATAATGTATTTTCCTTTAGCTTCAAGTGTGAAATGTGCATAAAAAGTTGCAACACCATACACTTCGGCAATTGGCATATTAAGTGCCGTGGCAATATACGTCAGCACTTGGGGAGGCAGAAACAGGTAGGCATCCTGTACTTGTTGAAGAATCGTTATAAGCTTGGCTTTATCATTGCCATTTGCTTCAAGAATTTCATGCACTTGCTGAAATTGCCTAAGGCTTTTATTCGGTTCGGTTTTCATAGTTTAATTATTTTATTGAACCTTTTTCAGTTTGGGTTCTGATTGTTCTAATTTATTTACGATAACAGCCAAATTGGCATAAAAATGAGTGTCCTGCAAAATAATATTTTCAGGGATGCGAAGAACTACAGGCGCAAAATTCCAAATAGCTTTAATTCCCCAAACCACCATTTGCTCAGCTACTGATTGTGCCGCCTCAGCAGGAGTTGTTATAATGCCAATAGGAATGTGAAGGCGCTGAACCAAGTCGGAAAATTTATTCATATTATAAACCTTTATCCCGCAAATTTCAGTGCCGATTTTTGAAGTATCAGTATCAAAAGCAGCAACAATATTTACACCAGCATCACGAAAACCATTATACTGAATAAGAGCACTTCCTAAAAAACCTGCTCCAACCAAAAATGCTTCATGCTGACGATTATATCCCAAGAAAGACTCCAGCGCAATTAGTAATTCTTCTACAACATAACCAACACGCGGTTTGCCGGTAATTCCGGTATATGCCAAATCTTTTACAACCTGAGTAGAATCTATTCGCAAAATTCTACCAATAACAGGTGCAGATATTTGCTTTTCGCCATTATGTTTAATTTCTCTTATCAAATTCAGGTACTGAGGCATTCGTCTTACCGTTGGCTCAGGAATTCCTAACGAATAATTTTTCTGATTATTGATTAGCGATTTCATAATGATTTTTTTTGTAATGCAAAGATAAATGGTTTTTTAATAATAATGATTTTTTTCTTTATTTATTTTTTCAATTCACTTGAGGCAATTCATCATATCTAATAAATACATCGCCTTGCAAAGATATTTATCAATTTTATCTTAATATTTTAAAATAAAAAAATATTTTTTATTGATTGGATTCTTTATTGCTTTTTTGACTCTACATTATATTATAGAATAATTAATTATTTTTTCAAATAATGCTATAGTAAAAAATAACACATAACTATCTATTATTTAGTATTATATATTAAAGTAAATTATATATTAAAAAAAATGAAACAAATGGAAGCAAAAACAATAAATTAAATCAAATAATAAATTATTTTTTCTTTATTCAAGAACAAAACTATTTTCATAAAAAATCGCTCATCTTTTATTAAAACAGAAATAAATTATTATTTTTACCACGAAACTTAAGTTTATGAACACAATAGAAATCTGTTTTACACCTGCCCTTTATGATTACATAATGACAGAACCTCCTTTTACCGTGGCTACAGTCGATATTTTAAGAGCTACAACCTCAATATGTGCAGCTTTTGACAATCATGTAAAAGAAATTATTCCGGTAGCGACAACCCAAGAGGCTCTGGAGTATAAAAACAAAGGATATTTAATTGCCGCCGAAAGAAATGGAGTTCAGCTTGACTTTGCAGATTTTGGGAACTCGCCTGATAATTTCACAAAAGAACAGGTCAGAGGTCGCAGCATAATATATAGTACAACAAATGGTACGCAAACCATCAAGCGTATTTCAAACGGAAATCCTGTAGTTATAGCATCATTTATAAATTTAAAAGCCGCAGCCGAATATATTTTATCCAAAAAACAAAATCTTGTTATTGTTTGTGCGGGATGGAAAAATAAATTTAACCTTGAAGACTCAATATTTGCCGGTGCGTTAACAGCCGAATTAATTGAAATGGGAATGATAATGAATTGCGATTCGGCCCAGGCAGCAGTTGACCTCTGGTCTATTGCTAAAAGCAACCCTGTTGAATATATACAAAAAGCCATGCACCGCGAAAGACTTAAAAAATTAAATCTTGATTCTATTCTCGATTACTGTTTTACTCAAAACATCACAGATGTAGTACCCGTTTTTGATGGTTTTAAAATTATAAATGCTAAATTAAATGAGTAAGTTTTTTAGATATTTTGCTTTCCTTATTCTCTCTTTTAGCATCCCTCTCGGAGCAAATGCATGGGGTTTTTATTGCCACAGATTAATAAACAAACACGCTATTTTCCTGCTGCCTCCCGAGATGGTTGGGTTTTACAAAAAGCACATGGACTATATTATTCAACATTCTGTTGATCCCGACAAACGCAGTCATGCCGTTGAAGGTGAAGCCGAAAAACATTATATCGACATTGACTATTACGGAGAAAAGCCTTTTGAACTTATGCCGCGGTATTGGAAAAAAGCCGTGGAGAAATATTCTGAAGACACTTTGAAAAAACATGGAATTTTGCCATGGAATATTGAATGGATGATGTTTAAGCTTACAGATGCCTTTAAAGAAGGAGACGTTGATAAAATAATAAACTTATCGGCAAATTTCGGACATTATATAGGAGATGCAAATGTTCCGCTACATACCACTCAATATTATGATGGCAGAAAACCTTATCAAAAGGGAGTGCATGCCTTGTGGGAAACCCGCATACCTGAATTGCTTGCCGTTAATTTTGATTTTTTTACCGGTCGCGCCGGATATATAAGCAAGCCTCTTGATAAAGCGTGGGATTTGGTTGAATATAGCCATAATGAAATGGATTCTGTTTTAAATATTTACGACTCTTTATTATTAAATGTTGAACAAAACAGTATTTTTGTAATGGAGGAACGTGGTAACGTGATTTCAAAGCAATACAGTCTGGTTTTCTGTAAGCTAATGGAACAGGAAATGCACAAAATGGTTTACCGTAAACTACTAATGTCAATTTACTATGTTGCGTCTTTTTGGTACACGGCATGGATAAACGCCGGTCAGCCAGACTTAGACAAGCTTTTAGACAAGGAAATTTCAAAAGAACACAAAAAAGAATTGGAAGAATTGGATTATTTATGGCGGACAGGAAAGCCAAAAGGCAGGCCTAATCCTGAAGATGAATAAAGTTTTTTTATTGAAGTTGTATAAATAAAGCCTGATTTGACATATACTATCAAATCAGGCTTTCAATTATCAAATGCTTACAAGCAAACCTTACTGAAGCTTTGCAAAATATTCTTTAGAACTTATAAGAAAATCCTAGCCCGAATACCTCTTTAAACTGAACACGGGGACCTTTTCCTATTACTGCTCCTGCATCATCTTTAATTTCAATGTCAATATCATCATCATAAACCAATGTGGTTCCTACAGTTACAGTAATATATTTATTTACTTTCATGCCAATATTAGTTTCCCAATAAACATCTACATTTTGAGGATTAATCAGGTAATTCGTAAACAATTCAAGTTTGGTTGACAATTTCACATTTGTCATAATGTCTTTTGAAAATGCTCCTTTAAAATAGCCCCCAAACTCAGAGCGCATTTTTTTGCCCGGTACTGAAATGGAGTTATCTAATGGATTAATAACGGCAGGTTCAACTCCAAAAGCTCCTGCATTAGCCAATGTTTCATCAAGAACAAATGTCATTTTTCCCGTAACTGGAGCAATAAATAAACTTAGCCAGTCTCCTTTTTTATAATCATACCCTGCTGCAAACAATAAATAGCCGGGTGCCATCAACTTAGAAATGGCTACAGAGTCATTAGGGTAATTATACCCCGGCATAAACTGTGTTTTAAAATTTAGAAGTGCAGCAGCAAAACTTGAAGAGGAAAGCTTACGCCCAAATTTTGAAGAAAAGTCGATTTTATCATCTGTTTTTCTGACTTCCTGATCACCCTGCTTCATAATACCATAACCAAGATCAAGAGTATTATCCCATGATATTTTGTTCTTTTTGTAATTGGCAAAAGCATTTACCAGCGAATTTCCACTAAAAGAGTTTTCGCCCCCTGCCGCCCAATTAGTAAGAGACACCTGGCTAAATGCAACAGTAAACAAACCACCCTTTTTCCAACCTTGTATTGTGTCGGAATTAAGTTTTCGCAAATCTTTTTCTTTTTCGGTTACTTGTGCTAATAAACTTCCTGAAATCAAAAACAGTACAATGTAAACTATATTTTTCATATATTCTGATTTTTGTTTGTTACTTATTAATAGTTGTTTTATTTTCTGCCAATATTTCTAAAATTCTTTAACACTATTTGAAAATCGTTCCACACTTTATAATCCCTTGCATACATTAAATTCAAATTGTCAATTGTGGTGGGATTATCTATCGGTGTTTTGGCAAAATCGGAAGGACTGAAAATACCTTTTCGAATTTTTGGAAATTTCAGATGATTATTGGTGGATAAATCATATCCAACCCAGCTTTTGCTTCCGGATAAAACAACAAAAATATTTTTGATAAACCCAAAAGGCGATTTCATAAGAAAAATAAAAACCGGAGAAAAAATCAAAAGGAGTAATGACATATTAATGTCCAATAATCTTTTTCTTCTAAGATTTTCCGGTCTTGAAATATTATTAATGTTATAAACATAAAAATCGCCGGGATGATTTATATTGTTGCTGCCAATTATATACATACTTTCGGGCGGCGCTATTTTAAATTCAACCGGTTTTTGCGAAAACCCCGACATTAAACTTATAATATCATGCGCCGGAATGTTTTTGGCACAAAATATAATTTCGTTTATTTTATAAATATGCACAAGGTCATTTAATTGAGAAATAAAGCCATTATCGTGTTTTTCTGCTCTAATGGCTACAGGCGGTATAAAATGAATATAATCTATATCTGCTCCCGACTTATTCAGAATTAAACTAACCCTTTTTGTTTCATCTTCTTCACCAATAATGACAATGCGTTTTAATTGACTACCCGATAACACATAGTCTTCAATTTTTAGCTTATGAAGGATGAATCTGCTGAATAAAAAATAAATAAGCGTCCATATTGTTCCAAGTAAAATTATGGCACGCGAAAACCGGAACTCTTCAGGCAATAAAGAATATCCGATTAAAATAAAACCTGTTCCCACCAAGGTGCCGAGCGTTATTTTGCCCAATCGCACCGGCTTGTCATATCCACCGTTTAGAAAAACAGAAAACATCCAGACCAAAGTATATACAGCTATTCCTGCAATAAATAAATACGTGGGGAAAGAGCCCCCGCTTGGGGAAATCACCTTTTTTTGCCAGACATTCCCTAAAAAATACAAGCCACAGCCAATAAAAGCAATATCCAAAAACGGAATGAGAATTTTTTTGATAAACCTTGACAACAAAGCCAAACCGGCTCTGAACCATATTGCCATGTTTATCAGTGCTATGAATAATTTGAGTTTTTTCTGTGCGTAGTGTTTACGGGCAAATATTATCATTGCATTGTAAAACACAAAAACATAATTAACACTGCTCTTCTTGGTACTCTCGCCTTTATAGTGAATAATACGCGTTTTGGG
>CAZJYL010000005.1:0-22244 GCA_964550265.1 uncultured Bacteroidaceae bacterium | reverse complement strand
TCCTTTAACAGTGTAAAAATACACAGGAGCACCATATTGGGCAAGCACCTCAGACGTAAACCCAAAGATGAAACCCAATAATGATAAAATTTTAGCAGAAAACCTTGTTATCATTATTTAAATCTTTTAATTCTTAAAAAAATTGAATTAACAGATGATAAAAATACAAAAATTATTCATGTAAAGCAATATTAATGGAGCCTAATATGTTGCACATTTGTAATTGCCTAAATAAATAAGGAATATAAAATTAGCTTAAATTTCTTTTTCTTCCTCTATAAATTCTACGCCATACGGTTTTAGAGCATCAAGAATTGGATTATAATATTCGGGTTTAACCGGTATTTGAACTCCCTTGCCTTCAAGTTTTCCTGTAAGGAACAATTCTACAGCAATAGCCAATGGCATACCAACCGTTATTGACATTGCTGTATGCACGGTGTCGGTACCTATAACGCCCATTGACGAGATGCGGCGGTATTTTTTCCTATTCAATTCGTAATCAAAAGTATGTTGCATTACCAGCATATCCAAATCCTGGCTGTCTAATTTCCATTTTGGTTCAACTATGCTTTGCAGAATTTGTGCAGGTGTTTTGCAGCCTGCTTTTATCGGGGTTTCGGTAAACAATCCAAGCCACTCCATTTTTTTGAAAATCTCACCATCTCTCTTAATATTCAGATATTGGCAAAAATTGTCTTCGACGGATAAAGTTTCATTTTCAGGCAAAAATGATTCAATAAAACTTCTGTTTGTCAGTTTTTCGGGATTTTCTAATTCATAGGAATCATCGCATACGCCCAGTTGAACAAAGCAGTTCCATGCCGAGCAGTATCCGGGACGACGCATTGTGCCGCGAAAAATTGTTTTAATATTTTCCAAACCATATACCTCTTTATAACTAAGTGAATCACGATTTGCATAGATTTCAAAATCGCCAAAATCTAAAACGCTGGTTTTATCAATTCGTTCGTATAATTTAGTATATGGAATATATTTATACTTGCCATTTTGAAGAAATCTTGCACCGGCCTGTCCTGCTAAAATAACATTTCGGGCATTCCATGTAAATTTATAATTCCATGGATTATTGTCGAATTCAGGGGCAATAAGTCCTCCGCAATTTGATTCAAATCCAATAATTTTTCCACCTTTTGCCCTGATTTCATCTATTACTTTCATTGCCGACATATGGTCAATTCCCGGATCGACGCCACACTCGTTGAAAAACAACAGGTTTTTCGATTTAGCTTCTTGGTCGAATGATTTCATTTGTGGCGAAACATAGGATGCAGTAAACAGATGTTTTGAAAATTTCAGGCATTGTTGTGCTACTACAGGATGTAAAGCAGCAGGCATCATACTAATTACAAGATCATTTTGATTGATTAAATCAGCCAGATGTTCTTCATCGTTAATATTGAATGAAACGGCTTTCCCATTTTCAAATCCATTGATTTTTCTTTCAGCTGTGGCTAAGTCCATATCAGCAACAGTAATTGACCATTGGTAATCTTTACTTTTTTGGAGAAGATATCTTATTAATGTTGACGATGAAAGACCTGCTCCGAGAATCAAAATGTTTTTCATAATTGTTTGTATCGGTGCGCAAATATAAATTAAAATATATTATTGGTAAAATTGCCCATTTTAAGCTCGTTTGCTTTTTGATTTTTTTAAAACAATAAATTAAAAAGCCACTTGGTAATAAGTGGCTTTTTAAAAAACAATATTATAATTTTAATTTTTTCAAAATTGAAGGTGGAACACCTTTTTTATTTACAAGAATATCAGTTGTTTTAAATTTTACAAATGACTTAGAAGCATAAAAGTAGCCGTTATATTTTCCAACAGCATCCCAACTGTTTTTAACTTTATAATAAATGGTGCCGTTTTGGTCTTTAGCTATGCCGGCAAGCAACATTCCATGATCGTCGGTTGTTTTGAAATTGTCAAATTCGTTTTGACGCATTTCCTGAGTAATTTCAGTTTCTTTCATTGGCTTCTCAAAAGAATAAAGTTGAGCGGCTTTTTCTTTTGCCGTTAATTTTTCCCACCTTTCACGTTCCGTGCCGGTTAAATCGTTGCGCTTTGCATCAGGTACAACGGCAACACCATTAGTCCAGCTAAATCCTTTTTCCGATACATCACTGGCCCAGGCAACTGCAAATCCGTTATTCAAAGAGTACTCAATAATTTCAACTAATTCGTCCACTGTAACGTTCCAAGATTTATCGTGGCTCCAGTTATCCGGAACTTCCAAAATAAATTCTTCATAAAAAGGATGATGAGTAAAGGATGTAAATTCCAAATAATCATCTAAATTCAGTCCAAGCATTTGCTGAAATGATTTTGGGGTATATTTTTTTCCATTGTATTCAAATTCTTCTGGTTCGGGTCCTAAATAAGCATCGAGAATTGCGATGAAACCTTTTTTCCATGCAGTTGTTGGCGCTGCGGATTCATTTTTTGCAATTGCCTCAACATAACCTTTTAGAACTGCATCAAGTTCGCTGTGATCGAATTTGTCTGTTCCGTAATTTAGTCCCGGGTAAGCTGATTCAGGAACGATTCCATATTTTTTAATTACATTGGTAACATCGTGAAAAGCACCTCCGCCACCAAAATTTAATGCTCCGTGAAATCTGATGTATCGTTCTGCTTTATCTATATAAGCATGGCGCACAATAAAAGCTTCGGAGAGATCATATTCTCCTTTGCCAAGCCTGAGTAACTCTGCTTCATAAAAACCCAAACCTG
This sequence comes from uncultured Bacteroidaceae bacterium, assembly GCA_964550265.1. Lineage (GTDB taxonomy): Bacteria > Bacteroidota > Bacteroidia > Bacteroidales > DTU049 > GWF2-43-63. The sequence goes on along the minus strand of CAZJYL010000005.1, from coordinate 19,484 downwards.
AAAACGCCCAGCATGTTCCGGAGCGGTATTGATCTTTTACAGAAGTTACATTTACATTTTTAACATCGGTAAATTTGTACCCTTCATCTTGTGCAATAGCAAATGATGTTATAATAAACATCAGGCTTAAAAGAAATATTTTTTTCATAACCAAATTTATTTTCTGTTACAAAAATAACTTTTTTATTTTGATACTGTTCTTTTAAACTACACATTTGCCTATAATATGTATAATAGCGCCATTTTTATCTACATAACAAAAAATGCCCGGGAGATTTACCGGGCATTACATTACCACCATGAGAGGTTACCAAACAAAAGGATTTTGAAAAGAACAGCATTTTGGAATTTACTCTACTATGATATAACGTTAGTTTAAATAATAATATTTCATTTTATTTATATTTTAAATAAAATATTTTGCTGTAACTTCGTAAAAAAAAGTATCAAATGCTTTTTAAAGATATTCCGGGCAACGTTAAAATAATAAACAAGCTGATTAATTCGGTTGAAGAGCAGCGTATTGCGCATGCTCAAATGTTTGTTGGTTCTGCCGGTAGCGGCAATTTAATGCTGGCCCTTGCTTATGCGCAATTTTTGAATTGTACAAACCGTGTTTACTTTAACAACAGTAATGATATAATTGCCGACAGTTGTGGCCAGTGTTCATCTTGCAAGAAGTTTGAAACGATGGAACACCCCGATCTTCATTTTTTGTTTCCGGTTGTAAAAATGGATAAAAAAGAACTAAGCAGGGATTTTATGTCGGATTGGAGAAGCTATATAAAAAGCAAAAACGGGATAATCAATTTGAATTCATGGTATGATTATATACAGGTTGAAAACAAACAGGGCATTATTTCGGTAGATGATATTAACGATATTATTAGCCGTCTTCAATATAAAAATTATGAAGCTAAAGTTAAGGTTATAATTATTTGGATGGCTGAAAAAATTCAATATAATGCAGCTCCGAAAATATTAAAAACCCTTGAAGAACCATTTGATAATACATTATTTATTCTTGTTGTGGAAAATCAGGACTTGATGTTGCCAACAATATTATCGCGTGTTCAAAAATCAAGGATGGAGATTCCGAACCTGCAACAGAGTTTTGATTTTTTACGAAAGCAGCATCCCGATTTGCCTGAGAATGACTTGTTTGATGCCATTTACAATGGCGAAGGGAATTTGGCAAGAGCGTATGACTATTTGCTCAACAACGATGAAATGAAAAAGATATCGGATTTCTTTCGTAAATGGATGAGAACATGTTTCACATTAAACGGAAAAGCAATTTTTGAATTATCTGATGAATTTTCTTCTTTTGGAAGAGAAAAACAAAAACATATTTTAACCGAAAGCTCAAGAAAATTATTGACAACATTTCAACTTGGGAACAAAATAAAAGAGATTAAGTTTTATAATAATGAAGACGACAAGTTTTTTAACAATTTTGCTAAGTACGTAAACAAAAACAATCTTGGTTTCTTTGTTAAACGATTTGATGATGCAATTTTTCATATAGAACGCAATGGAAACCCAAAATTGATTTTTTCTGATTTAAGTTTTGATATCGGGCGTATATTTAGGGTATGATTTACAATAATTAAATTTGGAAAAATATTCTTTTTTAGTTATAAATTAATGATAAAATATAACAATTACTTAAATTAAATTGAGTATTATGTTGTACATTTGCAATCTTGTTTATTATGAAAATAGAAGATTGTCATATACCGAATTTTGTTGCCAGAGGTCTTTGCGTTCAGCAAAAAGATAATATAAGCGATATAAAATTTTCACCGGGTTGTTGCAAATTGCCTGCTGAAACAGCATTTGGCGGAATAAAAAACATGGGTAACGCGTTGCAATTTGATTGTGTTGAGGTTAGATTTAAAAACAACCACAAGGATTTTTTTCGCCTGAACAGTGGTTTAAATGTTGAGCTAAATGATATAGTTGCCGTAGAGGCGTCGCCAGGTCATGATATAGGAATTATTTCGCTTGTTGGGCCCGAGGTTATGCGGCAGATGAAGAGAAAAAAAGCCTCGTACGATGATACACAAATGAAAAAAGTATATTGCAAGGCTAAACCTGCAGATATTGAAAAATGGTATCAGGCCATTGAAAGAGAATATTCCACCATGCGCCGGACCATTGCAATTATCAGGGAGTTAAACCTAAATATGAAGCTTAATGATGTTGAATTTCAGGGCGACAATACAAAGGCTATTTTTTATTATACCGCCGAGGATCGAGTGGATTTTCGTGAATTAATAAAAATTATGGCCGACGAATTTAAAATTCGTATAGAAATGCGGCAAATAGGTGCCAGACAAGAGTCAGGCAAATTAGGAGGAATTGGCAGTTGCGGCAGAGAACTGTGCTGCAGCACTTTTATTCATCAATTTCAATCGGTTACTACAAATGCCGCCAGAGTGCAGCAATTATCGCTTAATCCCCAAAAACTGGCAGGAATTTGTGGTAAACTTAAATGTTGTTTGAATTACGAAACACCGGTTTATGTTGAAATCCTGAAGACCTTTCCTGATCAAAACGTGGCGCTTAAAACCAAACAAGGCTTGGCAACTCATGTTAAAAGCGATATTTTCAAAAAACTCATGTGGTATTCATACACAAATTCTCCAGGTAGTTTAATGGCTTTGACTATTGAGAATGTTGAAAAAGTTCAAAAAATGAACAAAAACAATCAAATACCGGATAATTTGGAGGATTTTGCCATTAGCCTTGAAAACAAGGTGGAAGATGACGGAGTTGTTGGCAAAGACGATATTTCAAAATTAGCTGATTAATGAAAAAAAATATTTTTATAGTAGCAATTTTAACCTTTTTGCTTTACAGCTGTGATGATTCTTTATATAATAAAACAAAAGATATTCCATCTATGCACTGGAATATGAATAATATTGTAAAATTTGATGTTGAGGTTTCTGATACATTTCAACTATATGATTTTTACGTTATAATTAGACATAATACTGATTATGCATACAGTAATTTATATACTTTTGTTACCACCACAATGCCTAATGACAGCATTACGCGCGACACCATAGAATTTATTCTGGCGCAACCCGATGGTAAATGGATTGGAAAAGGCAATGGTTTTTTGCGCACAAATGAGGTGTTAATAAGTAGAAAATTTGCTTTTCCTCATAAAGGGTTATATACATTTGAGTTTCAACAAGCAATGCGCGACACTGATTTGGTAGGGATTTCAGATATTGGCATCCGTGTTTCGCCAACAAATCTTTAGACATGAAAGCCAAAAATAAAATTGCAGAAAAAATTATAGGGCAAAACGTTCCACCTGAATTTAAAAAATACATAAAACGCATGTGGCAGTTTTTCTTTGCCTTCGTTGTTTTTGTGTATTTGTTTTTTATTGGAGTATCTTTTGGAATGTTGGGTCCAATACCATCTTTTGAAGAACTTGAGAACCCAACTAATAATCTTGCATCCGAAATTTTTTCGTGTGACCAGCAGTTACTGGGAAAATTCTATATTGAAAACAGAACAAATGTTGAATACCAACAGCTATCGCCTTACCTTGTACAGGCTTTGATTGCCACAGAAGATATAAGATTCGAAAAGCATTCCGGAGTTGATGCCCGTGGTCTTTTTCGCGTTATTGTTAAGACTATTGCCGGTGGAAACAGAAGCAGCGGTGGGGGAAGTACCATTACCCAGCAATTGGCAAAGAATCTTTATGACAGACCAAAAGACATTTCCACACTAGAAATTATATCAATTAAATTTCGGGAATGGGTTACAGCTATAAAATTGGAACGAAATTATACAAAGGAAGAAATTATTGCAATGTATTTTAATACTGTTGATTTTGGAAGCCAGTCATTTGGTATTAAGTCAGCAGCCAAGACATATTATGATAAAACTCCTGACTCTCTAAATATCCAGGAAAGTGCTATGCTTGTTGGAATGTTGCAAGCCCCGTCAAAATTCAATCCCATTAGAAATCCTGAAAACGCAAAAAAAAGAAGATTCGTTGTGCTTAGCCAAATGGCGAAATATGGTTTTATAACCATGGATCAACTGGATTCTTTAAAAGACCTGCCATTAAGTACGGGAAAATATAAACTTCAGGACCATAAATCGGGAATTGCAACATATTTTCGTGAGTATCTCAGAAAAATAATGAATGAAACCGAGCCGAAGAAAAGTGATTTTATTAATGATGAAGAGTATTTAATTGCAAAAAAACAATGGGATGAGAATCCATTGTATGGTTGGTGTAATAAAAACACTAAGCCTGATGGTTCAAAATATAATTTATATACTGATGGGCTTAAAATACATACAACTATTGATTCAAGAATGCAGATTTATGCCGAAGAAGCTGTTACTGAGCATTTGAGCAAGACATTACAGCCTCAGTTTTACAGAGAAGTTAAACATGCGCGATTTGCTCCTTTTACCAGCTTATACAGGCAGGAGGATGTTGATAAGTTATTAGAATTATCAAAAAGAAGATCCGACAGATATATTCAACTGAAAAATGACGGGGCAACCCAGAGTCAGATTGATAAGGCATTTAATGAAAAAATACCAATGCGCTTATTTAGCTGGGAAGGCGAATTTGACACCATAATGTCTCCGATGGATTCAATAAAATATTATAAATGGTTTTTACATGCCGGATTTATGGCGGTTGAACCTCAGACGGGCTATGTTAAGGCTTATGTTGGCGGCATAAATTATAAATACTTTAAATATGATCATGTTTGTTTAAGCAGGCGTCAGGTGGGTTCTACTTTCAAGCCCTTTGTTTATTCCGTAGCCATGGGTGATGGTCAGTTTTCTCCTTGTACAAAAATTCCCATGATACCTGTTACTATTGACCTTGGAAATGGTAAAACATGGTCGCCAAAGAATTCGGGTGCAGTAAAAGAAGGAGAAATGGTTACTTTGCGCTATGCTTTGGCAGGTTCTATAAACTGGGCATCTGCATATCTTATAAAGAGATCTTCTCCCGAAGCTGTTATTAGATTAGCAAGAAAAATGGGCATTACCAGCCCAATTCCTCCGGTATATGCTATTTGCCTTGGAGTTCCTGAATTAACCGTTTATGAAATGGTAGGTGCACAAACCACTTACGCAAATAAGGGCATTTATACCCAGCCGATTTTTGTTACACGAATTGAAGATAAAGATGGCAACGTCCTTTCAAATTTTGTTGCTCAGCGCCAGGAGGCAATGAGCGAAGAAACAGCCTATTTAATGATAGAATTAATGAAGGGAGTAGTTGATGGAGGAACATCCGGCCGCATTAGAACTGTGTATAATATAAAACACCCAATTGCAGGTAAAACCGGAACAACTGATGACAATAGTGATGGATGGTTTATGGGAATCACTCCTGAGTTGGTAGCCGGTTGCTGGGTGGGAGCCGAAGATATGCAGGTACATTTTATAAGTACGGCATTAGGCCAAGGCGCAAATATGGCTTTGCCTATTTGGGCTATTTTCATGCAGAAGGTATATGCGGATAAAACAATAAATATTTCTACTAGTGATTTTGAAAAGCCTTCTAAGCCACTTTCTGTTGAAATTGATTGTAGAAAATATTCAGAAAAACATCCCGAAGAAAATATAGGCCGTCACGGATCTAACCCATTCCAATAAAATTTGGGAAATTCGGGCTTTTTAATGTGTTATTTCGAATTATTAAGCCTTATTATTGAAAAATTGAAGCATTTCTTACCAGAATGTCTTTTGCTATACCTTTAACTATTGATGCCGCATCCCAAATCATTTTAAAGTCGTTGGGAAAGCCTGCCGGTGGGTTTGAAAGTTTACGTTTGGTTTCGTCTTTTAATATACTTTTGTCTCCGTTGGCTTCTGCATATGCATAATCAAAAAATGTTTCTGCCGTAATAGGGTCCGATTTAAGCAAGGTGTTGTCGGCTGCAGAAATATCTAGATAACCACCAACGATTGCTTGTTTATGCAGTTGGGTTTCGTGTATTTTACATACGAGATTAACCATTTTAGGAATTTTTATATCATTTCCCAGGCTGTCTTTCATTACGTTTCCTTTACTGTCAAGCACATAATTCCATCCATCCTGAACCTCTTTTGATTCTTCGTAAAAAAACTCTCTGGAACTTTCGGGCGAAACATCAACCTTTGTTAAATTTAAAACTGCTTTATAATGATATTGCTTTGTAGTATCTATTATGTTGTAAAATTTAATAAAACGGCTTTCGATATCGCCAACCGAGAACTTTAGAATTTCTTCAAGAAATCCTTCAGGAATAATTTTATTTGTGTTATTGCGAGAAATAAATAGAATACGTGTTGTGCCTAAATCCTGAGCGCGTAGTATTTGTTGGTCAACATCTTTATAAGAGGCAAAAAATCTTTTTGTTTGTAATAAATGCTCGTAAGCCTGTCGTGCTAAAAATCTATCTCCCGACTCCATCAGTGTCATAGCTTTTTGATAGTAAAATTCGGCAGCATTACGCTGTGCGTTTACTGTTTCGTTTGTGTAGTCAACGTAGGTATAACCAATTGAAGATAATACTTGTTGAGGCAGATTGCGTACAACATTTTGTCTGTTTTTAAGATTCTGATAAATTTGAAATATTTCGTCCCATATTTCCGGTTGACCTGTTGTTTTAAGATAGGCTATTTGTTCGTTATCACGTTGATTAGCAGCATTCCACGATCTTGTCAATATGTCGATTTCTTTATAATTGTCAGGTTTTTTCATCAATTTTTTTGTGCTTTTTTGAATAGCCATATCAAATTGTTGTAGTTCTAAATATTTTCTTGAACTGGTACATGATGAAGCAAAAACTACAATTATAAGGAGAAAGAATAATTTTTTCATGATTTGTGATTTTGTTAGTTTTTTTACACCTTCAATTATTTTGCCACAATAATACAAAAAAATGGTACTTAATTGTTAGTAATTTTTTAATTCACGCCAAAATCGCTTAATTTTGCATAAAGCTGTTCTTCTCATCGCTCTTTATTTTATTATCAAGAGAGGAAAGTCCGGACACCAAAGAGTACCATGCTTCCTAACGGGAAGGCGCACTTATGTGTGACAGCCAGTGCAACAGAAATTATACCGCCACGTACTTGTTACGGGGTAAGGGTGAAATTGTGAGGCAAGAGCTCACAGCTGCAATAGGTGACTTTGCAGCAGGTAAACCTCATGGGGTGAAAGGCCACGTATACCGGCTTAGAGTTACTCGCTCGTGCCGGGGGGTAGGCTGCTAAAGGTTCATGGCGACATGCACCGTAGATAAATGATGAGAGTTCGCTTTGCGAATTACAGAATCCGGCTTATAGAACAGCTTTTTATTTTCAATTTGTTTTTGATAATTAAGTGTCAATTTAATTTATATCTTTATTGCTAAATAATGATTGAAATAAAGATTGTATTAATCTAAAACCATTTTCAAAACATGAAGACATTTAATAAAAAATTGTTTTTTTTGGTAATTGGCTTTATAAGTTTATTTGTTTTAAATTCAGTTTCGCAAGAAAATCAAAAAACAAAAATCTACATAATAAAAATTTTTGACGAAATAGGTCCATCATCATGGCGCACCACTAAAAATGGGTTGAATCAAGCTACAGAACTTAATGCAGATATTGTTTTAATTCATTTAAATACTTATGGGGGATTAGTTGATGCTGCCGATAGTATTAGAACGGCATTGCTAAATTTCCCTAAGCCTACATGGGTTTTTATAGATAATAATGCTGCTTCTGCAGGAGCCTTAATTTCAATTGCCTGCGACAGTATATATATGCGTAAAGGTGCAAATATAGGAGCTGCAACCGTGGTAACTCAAACACAAGAGGCTGCCCCTGATAAATATCAAAGTTATATGCGTTCAATGATGCGCAGTACTGCACAAGCACAGGGACGTGACCCTAGAATCGCTGAAGCCATGGTTGATCCCGATGTTTTTATTGACGGAATAGTAGATTCGGGTAAAGTGTTGACTTTTACTACCGAAGAAGCTATTGCAAATAATTATTGCGATGGGGAAGCAGAATCCATCGAAGAAATAATCAAAAAAAACAATATTGCTGATTATGAGATTATTAGCCAGGAAATTACATGGCAGGATAAATTCATAGGTTTTTTAATAAATCCGGTTGTTAGCGGTTTGTTAATTATGCTTATTATAGGCGGGATATATTTTGAGATGCAGACTCCGGGAATAGGTTTTGCTTTATTGGTTTCAATTTTGGCTGCTTTGTTGTATTTTGCACCTTTATATATAGAGGGACTGGCAAATAATTGGGAAATTTTAATTTTTATACTAGGTATAGGCCTTCTATCCCTCGAAATATTTGTTATACCGGGTTTTGGCATTGCCGGAATTTCCGGTATAATTCTTATAATTTCCGGTTTAACTTTGTCTTTAGTTGATAATTCAGGCCTTGTAATGCCGGACGGTGAATATACACCTGTCGCCCGTTCATTTGCCTTGGTTGTATTATCAATTTTGATAGCTTTAGTAGGGTCATTTTACATTAGCTCTAAACTTATAAAAGTTCGTGTTGGTGGTTCTACTATTGGTTTGAGTGAAGAATTAAGGTCCGAAGATGGTTATTCGGCCTCGGAAGATTCATATAAAGACCTTATTGGTAAAACCGGTGTTGCATTAACTATTTTAAGACCGTCTGGTAAGATAGAAATAGATGGTGAACAATATGATGCAACGGCACAAATTGGTTATATTGAAAAGGATGAAAACGTTAAGGTTGTTGCGTATGAAAATATGCAGTTAATAGTGAGACGTGCTTAAATTCTATTGTAGTTTATTTTGCTCAAATGCTTACTTATGCATTTGATAATCAACGTTAAAACTACAATAATATATTTTAATTGTGACAAGTTGCAAAAATATTAATAGAAAAAATTAATAATATTTAACAAATTTTACAATAAGCCGTAATTCGCATATAATCAAGTAAATAAGAAGCAAATTTGTTAATGCTCAGTTTTTGAAATTTTCACTTTGCGTATAATGTCATAATTTGCCGCAATATAAATAAGTAAATTAAAAATGATATTTTATCTTTATATTTTTGCAATGTGAAAAATGAAAAAATAAATTTTTGTTTTCACCATAAAATTGCCGCCCCCAAATCATAACAGATAACGTGAGCCCCGCAAGGGGCTTTTTTTATATAAAGTATCACTAAAAAGTATTATTTCAATTTTGCGCCCTGATAAGTTCCGTTTTCTGCAAAACGCTTTTTTATAAGATTTAGCACCTGATCATAACGAATCAGACCCCAATCAGGTGCTTTTAAATAAGCCGGAGGCACTTCTCCTGCAAATCTGTCAATATATAAATCGGGTCTAAGCCTTTCAGTAAACGAAACCACAAATTCCACATATTCTGCTAATTCGAATAAATTATAATCCTTTGGATTATTTATGTAATCAGATTCCATTTTGGTATTTCGAATAATCTGTAGCTGGTGCAATTTAACTGCATTCATTGGCAGAGCATTCAAATTTGAGGTGTCGGACAGAATTTCATCGCGGCTTTCGCATGGAAGACCTATTATATAATGTCCCGTTGTAAAAATAGAATATTCAAATGCTATTTCAAATGCTTTTTGTGTACAAGCAAAATCATGCCCACGGTTGATTCGTTTCAATGTGCTGTTTCTTACGCTTTCAATTCCAATCTCAAGAATTACAACTTTTTCCCTAGCTATGCCGGCTAATAATTCAGCAATTTCTCTGTTAAAACAATCAGGCCGGGTGCTTACGCTAATACCCACAATATTTTTGATTTCGAGTGCTTCGCAAAATAAAGACTTAAGTTTTTTTGTATCAGAATATGTATTAGAATATGGTTGAAAATATGCAAGAAAATTTTGGGCGCGTCTATAGCGTTTTGTATGAAACTCTATTCCTTCCGTAATTTGTTGACTTATTGTTTTCATCGGCGAGCAATAGGAAGGATTAAACGCATTATTGTTGCAAAAGGTGCATCCTCCATACCCGACTTTGCCATCGCGGTTTGGACAAGAAAATCCTGCATCAACGCTAACCTTTTGAAGCCTGCTGCCATATTTTTGGCGTAGATAATCGGAAAGTAAAATAAACGGTTTGTTTTGCATATATTAAAAAGAAAAGGAGTTGCTGTTTATGCAACTCCTTCAAAAATTAAGTCGGCAATATTATTTTGCAACTCGTTCGAGCCATTTTACCATAGAAAGCATAACAATCATTGACCCTGCAGTTGCTCCTACGAAAACAAGCCAGCAAGACCAGATTGGAACTGAGGTGTACAAGATTCCGCCGATGAATAGCAATGAATTACCTATAGCAGTTGCAGCCAGCCAGCCACCTTGCATTAATCCTTGTAGATGTGGAGGAGCAACTTTTGACACAAAAGATAATCCAAGAGGCGAGATAAAGAGTTCAGCAACTGTAAGTATGAAATATAAACCAACCATTACCCATGGAGTAACACGAATACTGCTTATTTCTGCTTCTGACATAGAGCCTAAAGCTTCTTTGGTTGGGAGCACAAATGAAATTACCATTAGGAAAATATATGCCAAAGCAGCAATACCCATACCTATGGCTATTTTTTTCGGAGTTGATGGTTCTTTACCTTTTTGACGTAAAGACCCAAACAGCCACATTACCAATGGTGTAAGTGTAACAACAAAGAAAGGATTTACAGCTTGGAAAATTTCAGCACCTTTAATACGGGTAAAGCTTAAATCAATATCAATAATATTTAGGTTAACATAATCCCGTGCAAAATATGTGAGGGAATAACCATTTTGATGGAATGATAACCAGAAGAAAATAACAACTCCAAAAACAGCAAATAAAGCATAAATACGTTGTTTAACTTCTCTGGCGCTCATTTGAATTTCTTCTTTACTTAATGTAGGGGAACCGTCAGCTTTGTTTGCTTTTTTATTTGCCGGATCCGGAAATTTACTTTTATTTCCCAAATAAATAACCAAAGAAATAATCATAGCAACTATAGCTGCCATGAATGCGTATTGAAATCCACGATTGAAAACATCAAGATAATTGTTTACAAATGTACCTAAATCGGTTACAGCACTTCCATTAAGAGAAACTCCATTGGCTAATTCTTGCAAACGTGCGAGCTTTTCGGCGGGCATTGCTGTTCCGTCAGCAATATATTGGTGGCAAAGTTCAGGTAAACTTGCATTATAATCAAAATTATTGAATTGCAACCACCAGTTTCTTACAGCAATAGCAATCCAAGGAGCAAAGAAACCTCCAACATTAATAAACATATAAAAAATCTGAAAACCCATATCTCGACGGTCAGAGTATTCGTTATTGTCATACATCTGCCCAACCAAAGCCTGAAGGTTCCCCTTAAACAAGCCGTTCCCAAAAGCAATAATTAAAAGACCGGCACATGTAAGTGCAAGATAAAGAGTTTGGTTTGGAACAGGAGTTGGGGTTGGAACAGCAATAACGAGATAACCAACAGCCATTAGAACCAAGCCAATTAAAATTGTTCCTTTGTAATTTTTTGTTCTGTCGGCAATTAAACCTCCAACTAATGCAAGCAAATAAATTGAAGCATAAAATGCCGAATATACATAGCCTGTTGTTGTTTCGGATAAACCAAATTTGGATGAGATAAACAATGTGAGAATTGCCATCATGATATAAAATCCAAAGCGTTCACCCATATTTGCAAGGGCGGCAGCTATAAGTCCTTTTGGATGGTTTTTAAACATATTAGAAAAATTTAGTGAATATTCTTTGGCAAAAATAATATATTTTTTGAAAGAATATTAAAAGGTTAGGCGCATCTGAATTTTTAATTCTGTCTTAGAAGAATTTTCTATTTTTTCGAGACCACTGCCTATAATATTTTTATTAATATAATTCGTGTTAGCAATTCGCATCCAAAAATCTAAATTTTTATGAGCAGACCATCTTATCATCAGATACACGCGACTACCTTTGTTATAAAACCCCGGAATAGAATAACCGTATAAAACATCATTTTCGTATGCATAAATTCGTTCATCATAAGTGTCAGTATCAAACAATGCGTATCTTGCGCTAAAAGAAATTTTGCTTCCGGGTTTACGATAATTAATATCCTGATAAATCAAAAAACCATCCTTGGTTGCATTATTTCCTTTTTTATAAGTTAAATATTCAGCTCTGGATTTAAGTGTGATACTTTCCGAAATCGGGAATGATGCATTAATTCGATATGTGCGTTTTAAAGTTGGTTCCAAAATCGAAACGTATCCAATGTTGTTGCCTATCTCTTTGTTTTTTTGCTTATATCTGAAGTAAAATTCAGCTCTTTTTGTGGGGCGATAATTTATTTGGGCAAGTAATTCAATACCGTTTGAAGGCGAATCAATTCCATATTTTAGCCAAGGAAATGAAAACATATCGACATAGCTGTTAAAACGCCATTTACGTGAAAATTTTAATTCATTTCCAAGGTATAATCCGTGTTCGTTTTTAACTGTTGAGTTTTCTTGAAAAGCCGATGCGAAAAAGACATGGTAATTGGGTTCAATATAACGATGCAATAAAGAAACGGTAAAATAGCGGTCTGGGGCTACCATAATTCCGTTTACAAAGGCTTTGCCTAAGCTTTTACTTATTCCAAATTCGCCAAAAATATTTGCGTTTTTTATAATATAGCTATAGTCTAATCCTAAATTAATATTTTCATTTCCTGAAAAATCATACAATTTATATAAACTATTTACCGGCAAAACAGAATGGCTGAAATGTGTATAATAACCTGTAGTTCCTAATTTTATTTTTTTTATTGTTGATTCCAAACGCATTCCCGTAATAAATTCGGCAACCTGATTTTTATTTGCAACTGAAGACTGGGTATTATGAAGCCCGGACTCTTGAAGGTTTGAAATCACGAACTCCTCCATACTAGTTGAATCATTTGTATTCTTGACATTGGCATCCCTATCTTTATAACTTAACCACACATAATATGAAAATGTTTTTTTTGAAAATTGCATGGCTACGCCTCGAAAAAACAAATTTTCATCAACAGATGTATAAGGAATAATCCCTTTGCCGCTTTTTTTAATGTTAACTGCCTCTGCCGATTTCCCAAAAGCCAGGCCTGACCACAAAACGGCACCCTGTCCAAATTGTAAAGAATAATCTCCTATTGCCAATGCCTTAAATGGCCCAATATCTTTAATGTAAAAATGTGCACTATAAAAATCAAAACCTTGTTTTTGACTTCCTTTAAAAAACTCCTCGCCATAATCTTTTTCAGCAGTAATTCCAAAACTAAGCATGTTATAGTATGCAAATTTATAACGGGTATATAATTTGTAATCACTGCCAAGATAGCGTGAATTGGGGCTCAAAGTCAAAGCACTGTCGCTAATGGGCTTATATCCTTCCTGTTCCTGCAGAATGGAAGTATATCTTATAAGTAAAGTGTTTTTGGAATGATTTAATATTTCGTTTAAATTCCATGTTTTACGGTTTTCGTCTCCGGAAATTTTAATATATGGTAATATGGTATATATTGTTGGAATATCGAATCCGTCAATACTTTGTAATTCATACAAAGAAACTAATGCTCCGTTTTTTTTAATGTGGCGTAATAAATTGTCTATTTGTATTTCGTTAAGGAGCCCCAAGTCTTCCATGTCTTCTCTACTTGCTCTGTTTATATTTATTTTATGTTTTGCAAAATATCTTAAATTTTCAGTTAAACCGGAATAATCAATATCTGCATCAGTGTTTTCGGCAATTGCTTCAATGCGGTCTTCAATTGCGCTTTCGTTTGTGCTGTCTGCAGGCTCTTGGGCAGCAACTGTAATTGGCACAAAAAAAATACAAAAACCCAATATGAAAAACAGCAATTTGTTCATGTTTAGTTCTTGTCAAAAGCATATGAAATCGTAACCGATGGCGAAATGCCCAAAACCTGATGATATGATGTTGAAATATCTACCGTTAGGGTGTTAAATCTAACTCCGACCCCACCTGAAACAGAAAAATAGGCTGAAGAAAATCCGCCGCGAAGAATTAATGATTCGCTAATTAAATATTTAAAACCTGCACGAAGCGATGCCGGATGAAATTGTTCTTTTACAATGTCAGCTGAAAGAAGAAGTACTTTACTTGGTTGATAGCTCATGCCTAAGGCAAGAGAAACAGGTAATTGTTCCTGAGTGTATTTGCTTAGTTTGGCTTGAACGGGATTCAGTATGGCTGTTCCTAATGATATTTTATTATTGAGCCGATACAAAAACCCGCATTCAAATGTAAATGCAGTTGCGTTACCATACATTTCGTCAGCCGTTCCTACATGGAAAGCATCAAATTGCAAACCAACCGAAAAATCGGGACTGAAATTTCTGGCAAAACAAAGCCCTGCCTTGGTAATATTATAGTGTGAATATCCATACTGGTTGAGGTTAAGACCAAACACACCGGCATCTTTCGATACAGGCATGGCAAAAGAAATATATCTGTCGGATAGTTCTTTAAGCATAAATTTTGAATTATAACCCACACCTACATTTATGCAGTTTAAATTGCCCCATGCTGCTTGATTATTCATTCCTGTTTGAAAATCATCAATGGCTATTCCACTACCGCCCATACCCGATAAAGCAGCATTATATGAGTGATATTGGGCGTTTGTACCGCTTATGCAGAAAAACACAAAAGCCAATAGTAAAAGATATTTCATGCCGGCGTTTGTTAATTAACAATTTGTCAAATTTTATTAAAAGGAAAATTAAATTAGTTTGTTTTATATGAAAATTTAATCCCTTTTAACTCATCATTTGCTTGAATGACTTTTTTCTTTAGGTTTTCTTTATATAAAACAATTCGCTGTTTTAAATCACTGTCGGCAGTTGAAAGTATTTGTCCGGCCAATATTGCAGCATTTAAGGCTGCATTTACTCCAACAGTTGCAACGGGAATACCCGGCGGCATTTGAACTATCGACAGAAGGGCATCAAGTCCTTCAAATGAACTTTTAATTGGCACACCAATTACCGGAACCGAAGTCATGGATGCTATTACCCCCGGCAAATGTGCTGCCATGCCGGCTGCGGCAATTATTACTTCAACACCTTTCCCGGCTGCGCCTTTTGCAAATGACTCTACTTGTTCGGGAGTACGGTGCGCCGATAACGCGTGAACTTCAAAAGGAATCATGTTTTCTTCGAAAAACTGAGCCGCTTTTTCCATTACCGGCCAGTCGGACATGCTGCCCATTATGATGCTGACTTTAGCTTTCATTCTTATAGATTTATCATACAAACTTAATAATTTTTTGCTTTAGTGTTGCAGTAATTATAAACTTAGGGCAAAATCATTTTAATTTTTTGTAATTTAGGCTAATTGCTTTACTTATTAAGGTAAAAAAAGTAAATTTGCAACTTAATTTAACTTCATGGAGCCAATAACAATTCTTGATCGAAAATTCAATATTTATATTAAGCATGATGAAATTATTGCTGCAATTGATAAATTGGCCGCAAAAATGAATCAGGATTTATCCGATAAAAATCCATTGTTTATTGTTGTACTTAATGGAGCTTTTGTTTTTGCTTCTGAATTGATAACACGTTTTAAGGGCGAATGCGATGTAACTTTTGTGAGATTTGCCAGTTATGAAGGCACCAAAAGTTCAAATTCGGTTCGCGAATTAATGGATTTGAATGAAAATGTAGAAGGTCGCACTGTGGTTTTTATTGAAGATATAATTGACTCGGGGCTTACAATGCTTTTGGCAAAAGATAAATTAAAGGCATTGGGAGCAAAAGACGTTTTAATTTCAACATTGCTGTATAAGCCAAAAGCATTCAAGCATAATTATTATATTCATTATGTCGGAATCGAAATACCAAATGACTTCATAGTTGGTTTTGGTCTTGATTATGACGGCAAAGGCCGTAATTTACCTGATATTTATAAAATCGCACAATAGTTATGATTAACATTGCTTTGTTTGGCCCTCCGGGCTGTGGAAAGGGGACTCAATCCAAAAAATTATTGGAAAAATACAAGCTTACATATATTTCTACGGGAGATATGTTGCGCGAAGAAATTGCCAATGATACACTTTTGGGCAGGCAAGCCAAAGAGGTAATTGAAAAAGGAGGCTTGGCAGATGATGACATTATTGTTCAGATTATTGAAAATAAAATTAAAACCAATCCTGATACCAATGGTTATCTGTTCGACGGTTTTCCAAGAACTGTGGTACAGGCGTATATTTTAGAGGGATTAATGCTGAGAATGAACACCTCTCTAACCTCTATGATTTGTTTGGAAGTGCCTCAGGACATATTAATTGAACGTTTGTCAAACCGTGCCATTAGAGAAAACCGTGCCGATGACAAGAGCATGGATGTAATTAATTACCGGCTAAAAGAATACGAAGATAAGACCCGCCCTATAGCTGAGTTTTACATGAGCATGCAAAAATTTCATTCGGTTGATGGTAATGGAGACCCCGATGTTGTTTTTGACGGGATAGATGTTATAATCCAAAAGGCTCTTGAAAGCATCTGGTTTAATTTTATAGTTTTTGGTCCTCCGGGTTCCGGCAAGGGAACACAAGCCAAGCGCATAGCAGAGGAATTTAACCTTGTTTATGTATCTACAGGTTCCATGATTCGTCAGGAAATTGAAATGAATACCGAATTAGGCAAAGTTGCAAAGGAGTATGTTGACAGAGGCGATATAGTTCCGGATGAGATTGCGATTAAACTTATTGAAGAAAAACTTAATGAGCATCCTGATGCAAAAGGATATATTTTTAAAGGATTTCCTTTAACAATTGCTCAGGCTTATATATTAGATGGTGTTTTACGCAAATTGGGAGGTAAAGTGACAAAAGTTTATTCTTTCCAATCCCCGACATTGCAAAATATTAAACGTCTTTCCAAGCGTGCTGAAACACCAAATGCCAGACCATACGATCGCAGCCTTGATATAATTATACACAGACTCGAAGTATACGAGCAGCGTTCAGCTGTATTACACAACTATTATTCAGGCAAGCAATTATTAAAGCAGATTGATGCATCGGGTGATGAAGAAACAGTTTTTACAAAATTGAAGTCGGAGATTCAACGAGCGCTTAAAAACTTGAGGTAGCTATGTATAATATGGTTATTTTTGGTCCACCCGGTTGTGGAAAAGGAACTCAGGCTGCCAAAATAGTTAAAAACTTTGGTTTTTTACATGTTTCGACCGGAGATTTAATACGAAAAGAAATAGCTTCGGGCACTCAAATGGGCAAACTATATAATAAATTTATAAGCAGAGGCATGCTTGTGCCCGATCAACTTATACTTAAAGAATTATACAGATTTGCCTTAAACAACAAAGATGCTTCGGGAATGATTTTTGACGGCTTCCCGCGTACTTTATACCAGGCGCAAATGCTTGACCGCATATTTTTTAAAAAAGATATGAAAATAGCTTTGGTTATTTCCATTGAAGTGCCGGAAGAAAAATTAATTGCCCGTATTGTTGAACGTGGTAAAACTTCGGGAAGAAGCGATGATAATGAAGTTGTTATGAGCAACAGGCTTATGGTATATTTTAGCCAAACTCAGCCTGTGATTGATTATTATCGCAAAACAAAGCGTTTGTTTTCTATAGGTGGAGATCAGCCTATTGATACCGTTGCTGCATTAATAGACGAGATAATTAAAATACATAAGTAAACTTGTGTTATGGCAGAAAGCAATTTTATCGACTATGTAAAAATATATTGTCGTAGTGGCAAAGGCGGAAGCGGATCAGCTCATTTTTATCGCTCAAGATTAAATCCAAGAGGAGGCCCTGATGGTGGAAATGGAGGTAGAGGCGGACATATTGTTGTTCGGGGAAATTCACAGTTATGGACCTTGTTGCATCTAAAATACACCAAGCATATTCATGCTGAAGACGGGCAAGGCGGAAGCGAGAATAGAAAAACGGGGCGCGATGGGAAAGATGTTTATATTGATGTTCCTCTTGGTACGGTTGTGCGCAACCCCGAAACTAACGAGGTGATTTTTGAAATTACAAAGCATAACGAGGAAATTATTTTACTCGAAGGTGGCAGAGGGGGAAAAGGAAATGACTTTTTCAAAACAGCCACCATGCAGGCCCCCCGCTTTGCGCAACCCGGCGAACCTGCATTGGAAATTTGGGCAATTTTTGAATTGAAACTTCTTGCTGATGTTGGTTTGGTTGGATTCCCAAATGCAGGAAAATCTACGCTCCTTTCTGTTGTTTCTGCTGCAAAACCCGAAATTGCCGATTATCCTTTTACAACGCTGGTGCCAAATCTTGGCGTAGTACCATATCGCGATGAGCGCTCATTTGTTATGGCTGATATCCCCGGTATTATTGAAGGAGCTCACGAAGGGAGAGGCTTAGGCATTCGGTTTTTGCGCCATATCGAACGAAACAGCATTTTATTACTAATTATTCCGGCTGATTCTTATGATGTTTTAAAGGAATATAAAATACTTCTAAACGAATTAAAACAATATAACCCGCAGTTATTGCAAAAAGAAAAAATAGTTTCTGTTTCAAAGTGCGATCTGATTGATGAAAGTCAAAGAAAAAAAATAGCATCAAAACTCAAAAATCTAAATCCCTGCTTTTTTTCATCAGTAACCAATATGGGAATTGCAGAATTGAAAGATATAATCTGGAAAACGTTGAATAAATACAATTATTGAACTTCTTAAAGACATCGATCAAAAAATACTTTTTCTAATAAATGGAAGCCATTCGCATTTTACTGACTTTTTGTTTTATTGGATTAGCTATAAATATACATGGGTTCCGTTTTATATTTTACTTCTTTTTTTGAGTTATAAAACATTGAAATCAAGCTGGTGGCTGGTCTTATTGTTTATTCCTCTTTTAATTGCCACGACCGATCAAATTTCGGTGCATTTATTTAAAAACATATTTTTGCGTTATCGCCCTTGTCATAACCTTGACATAAAGCAGCATATTCACTTGGTGTATGGCCATTGCGGAGGCAAATACGGTTTCATTTCATCTCATGCTGCAAATAGTTTTGCATTGGCAATTTTTATGTGGCTTGTTATCAGAAAAAAATATATTTATTGGTTTTGGATTCTGTTTGTTGCTTATGCAGGGTCTATTTGCTATAGCAGGATTTATTTGGGTGCCCATTATCCGTCTGATGTATTTGTAGGCGCATTAGTAGGCCTTGGTTTTGGAGCATTTTATTATGTTTTGTTTAATTGGATTTTGCAAAAAAAATTGCGCCAATCAAGTTAGATTAACATCGCATAAGTCAAAATATGACATATATCATGTTGGCGAAATTAGCTTTTATTTTTGATGATACTAATACCCAAATGATTTACCGATGATGGTTTGATTAGAGACTTTAAAAACCACAAAATTTTTAATGTCCGGAGTAGTGTAG
>CAZJYL010000004.1:0-22331 GCA_964550265.1 uncultured Bacteroidaceae bacterium | reverse complement strand
ATTCTTGCTACTAGCTACAAAATAATATGGCTGTGTTGACGTGTAATTTTCCAAATTAATTGAAAGCTTTTCCGGATTAGTCCACTTGTTATTTATAAGTTTTGAATTAAATATGTCACATCTATATTTATATTCCCCTGTCATTTCGCACCTGTTAAACCACATTTCGGTTTCATCTTCATTTAAACAAATATTTGCAGTATGCTTTGTTTTACTATTAATTGGTTCCGAAAGTTGAGTTGGGCGAGACAAACCCATAGTGGTAAAATAGCTGACATATATTGCAGATAAAAACGAATTGCCCAGTAATCCGTTTTCTCTTTCACTTAGTATCGGCTGAACCGATGTAAAATATAAAATTTTTTCCCCTTGCTGAAAGCCTCCAAATTCGCTAAAGGGTGAATTTACAGGCAAGGACAGATGTTCTATAAGAATTGATGATGTTGTGTCTTTTAAAAGCTTTTCTGTTTTATCGAAATTGTTTAATTGCTCCATGGCTTTTTCTTCGCACCAAAGATCATTGTTGTTTTGTTCCAGATACAGAGTATAATAAGCTTTTGCCATAACGTAATCCGATAAATTTCTGGATAGTTCTGCCATCCAAAACAAAGTTTCGGAAAACTTACTGTCTGTATCGTTTTCATAAACTGTTTTATAACACTGAAAAGCCAGAATATAATTATGATATCTTCGGGCGGATTCTCCCATTTTATACCAAAGCGAAATATTTGCAGAATCTGTTTTTACAGCTTCATTATAATATTTAAACGCTGCCTGGTAATTGCCTGTTTTATATTCGGCATCTCCACGTATTTCAATATCCGTTTGGGCAATAACATGAAAAACTGATGCGAAAAGAAAATATATTATTATACAACGTTTTGTCATAATCAAAAAATCGGGCAAGGAATTTCGTGGTTTGTTTTTCTTTCAGCCTTATTAAATACTGCAGAAATGCTAAACTCAAATCCTCCTCTGCAATGACTTGCAGGCGCTAATTTTGACATGTTAACATCATAGCTGATGCCGAATTTATAGTTCAGATAATCTAATCGCGCTCTTAAAATAATGCCGTCACCAAATCGATAAAACATACCCGCGGAATAAGCTTTATAAAACCATGTATCAAAATTTTTTACAAAATTATAATCTGCCCCAAATATAATTTCGGTAAAAACTCCTTGTTTAGAAAAAAACAAAGACGGTAAAACAGCACCATTGCGTAAAATATTATTTTTATATGTAATATTTGCTGCCCACCTCGTATTTAATCTTATTGTATTATCATTAAAAAATGATTGCTTCGGTTTATTAATATTCATTGCAGAAAGTCCCATTAATAGCTCATTCCTGTTACTAAGCTTGTACATATAGGCAACTCCGGCACTTAATGTCGGAAACCAAAAATTGTATTTTGTAAAAGATTCACCGCCAGGCAATGATGGGTCATAAATTAACCCATTATATTGATTATCAAAATAAAGATTATCAGGATTAAAACTTTTTTGATGAAACTTAAGCGAAATACCACCCGATAAAAACTCATTATTAAAGCGACTCAACGCCTTAATGTATGAACAAGATAAACCAAACCCGCTTGTGCCCAAAAAAGCATCTCCGGCTTTTTCTCTCATAAAATCAGTTCCCAATCCAACTTTGCCAAGATGATTTCCTTTCCGCTGAATACTCATGTCAAATGCAGCCAGATAGGTTTGATATGGTATCGTAACAGATTGCCACTGATGTTTGGTGTTGGCCGAAAATCTAAATTGTTCACTTATCATACCTGTTTGTGCAGGATTTAAGTAAAAAGGAACGTTATTAAACTGACTAAAATGAATATCCTGAGCCTTTGATAAAAAAGATATTAGTAGTAATAATATTATAAAGACCGTTTTAAACATAAGTTTATCTTAATAAAGTTATATTACCCTTTTTTATAAACTGAACATGGTTATAACAATCTATCTCTAAGTAATAATCAAATACTGCCGGATTCAATAATTTTCCGCGAAAAGTTCCATCCCAGCCTTTTGTGGGGTCATTTGTTTCAAAAACCTTTTCTCCCCAGCGGTCAAAAATTACAAAATACATGTGATCAATATATCTGGAGCGAATATAAAGCACATCATTTATTCCGTCACCGTTTGGTGTAAATGAATTGGGAATATAAATATACGGGTCGTAGCAATAAACATCCAAAACAACAATTTTAACCGTATCGGTATATATACAACCATAGCCGTCATTTAGCACAACCGTATATGTTGTTGTTTGTAACGGCGATGCATCCGTGTTTGCGCTATGATTGTTCGTAAGGCTTTCCGTCGGGCTCCATGTATAGAAAACTCCCGGTATTTCCGTTGCATGAATCATTGTTGATTGTCCTTGATAAATAGTATCATCATCCGACCAAACAAAAACAGAATCATAAATATAATCAACTTCTATGTTAAAAATATCTTGATGAATACAATTGTGCGAATCGCTAATTGTAAGAGAATACACACCCTGACATATATTATTTAAATCTTCGGTATTTTGACCATTATTCCACGCATAATTATACGGAGGTGTTCCTCCTATTGTGGTTCCATAAACATAACCATTACAGGCAACATCACAATTAACATCTCCGTTTTCTCCAATATAACTGAGAAATTGAGGTTGATCTACCAAAATTGTGGATACTTGTTGACATCCGCTTGCATCGTACGTGGTAACGGAATAAAGACCAGAAGCTAGATTATAAATGTTTTGGGTCGTTTCTCCATTGTTCCAGATAAATGTATAAGGTGCTACTCCACCCGTTGGATTGGTTGTAATGATGCCGTTGGAGTCACCATAACATAAGGGTTTTGTAACATTTACGTTCATGTTAATTTCCTGATAATCCACAAAGACTTCGTCTGTTTTTGTACAATATCCATTGCTAACTTGCACGTAATATGTATGTGGTGCGCTATGAATAGTTGCGCAAGTATTTCCATTCGGATAATTATTTAAAGTATCAGTAAAATTTGGATTTGACGACCAATGAACCGTAAAATTAGTTCCGCCGGAATATGAGGCGGTAAGAATTAATCCCGGAGAACAGGTTACCGTATCATTTCCTGCATCAACAATCAAATCATATACATTTACGGTTTGATAAATTGTGTCTTGACAAACACCATTGAAAATAACAAGATAATAATTTGTTGTTGTTGGTGGGTTTGCTGTTGGGTTGGAAATATTTGCATTGCTTAAATAAGCAGACGGATACCACTGTAAACTAATATTGGGATCAGAAAAAGGCAATATGCCTATTTGAGTCATGTCGCCAATACAAATACCAACATCGTTTAAAGTGTCAGTACTGCTTGATAAAACTATAATTTGTTTTGTTATTGTATCCGAACTATTACAAGATGTGGCATCGGAAACTATTAATGTAACATTATAAATACCCGAACTTGTATAACTATATGACGGATTGCAGTTTGTACTGGTTACTCCGTTGCCAAAATCCCAAAAACAAGTTGCCAAACCCGGGTTTGGAAAATAAGAAGTATTAATAAAATTAACTGTAAAAGGGAGGCATATTACATTTGGCATATTAAAATCAGCAACAATGGCCGGTAAGCTGAAATCTATTTTAATAACCCCGTTATTGCAATTTGATGAATTATTTGTATTGCACCATGCGCCCGGCGTAGTGGGAAAATCATCCAAGCCTCCACAGCCAGCACAAACAGACTGATATATTCGACCTAAGCGGTCGAAGCGACTGGTGCCACCATCAACATGTTCTGAACTTGAACCGCCATAAAAAGACCCAAAAACAATACCTGAGGCATCGTCTCTCATACACAAAAAATAATAATCATTATTGTCGGTTGTAGTTTGAAAAGCATTGGCCGTAATAGGCAATCCGGCCGTTCCGCCAAATCCATTTAAATATGGACTCCCCCATCCCGACAAATAAATATTATGGCAATAATCTACCAAAAAAGCCGTAGGACTAATATTTACAACCCCATTTCCTGTTCCAAATCTTGTTGACCACACTACACTGTTAAGCATTTTGTTTATTTTTGAAATAAACTGCCCTCCTCCTATGGTATGCCATGCTGCATTTTGAATTAAAACCGATCCGGTAGATGAACTTTGCCCAAAAACATAAAAATTGTTTTGTTTATCTGTTTCAACAAAATATACCTGATCATAAGCCGAAGTACCCCAGTAAGTAGATCGTAAAATAGAAGAGCCGTCACTTTGAATTAAAGATATAAATCCATCAGACACACCACCCTGATATGTAGGCATAAGAGCCGTAGACGTTGTAGGGAAATTGGTGCTTGAAGTTCCACCTGCAACAGATGGAACATTGAACTCATTTAACGAAATACTGTAAATTGCGTCTGCAGACGAGCCTCCCAAATATGATGACCATAAAGTTGTTGTTAACAACCTGTCAAGTTTAATTATAAATCCATCCTGAGAACCACCCCCATAACCAGGCTGAAAAACTCCGGATGTTGTTGGAAAGTTATGCGAAGCTGTACTGCCAACAACATAAACATTGCTGTTTTCATCAAGCAAAATTTCTCCCCTTACATCATCGGCGTAATTATGTTTTAAATTAACATCCATGCTTAATCCGTCATTTCCCGAACCACCAAAGTAAGTAGATGCCAATAATGACGTTCCGGCAGCATTAAAACACGTAATTCCAAGATCGCATCCGTTGGAAAAATTAATAATATATGTTAGTGTGTAAGATGTGCCACCATTAAAGCTATTGTCAATACATCCGGGGGTTGTAGGATAATTTGAAGACCCGGTTGTTGCAAAAACATATAATTCATTTGCTGAATTTACAACTATGCTGTTTGGTACATCGGGTCCCGAACCTCCCAAATATGTGCTATAAATAAGAGATGTTCCTGTTGTATTGTATTTGGAAATTGCTATATCAACATTTCCTCCGTATGTTGTCTGATAAGCTCCCACTGTTGTAGGATATCCCATGCCAAAAACAACTCCGCCCGCATAAACATTACCTTGCTGGTCATAAGTTGCCGTATAACCCCAATTATCGGCTGTAGAGCCCGAATAAGTCCCAAAAACAATAACAGGGTCTATTATTAAGTCATAATTTCTATCATAGTTATCACCTAGTTTAAAACCCACAGTCTTGCCTTGCAACAAAAAATCACATTGAACAAAAACGGTATCGTTATTAATTATCTGCCATGCCAAAGGCCTCATTTCAACAATGTTTCCCAACGATGTAGATAAAACTATATTTCTGTTATCCAATTTAATATTGTCAATTCCGTTATATTTTATCTTGATATCGCCCGGATTAGCCGATGATGAAACATAAAATTCATATTTCAAAAATCCTTCATTTTCCGTCAAACCTAAATCTATTCCTTTGTATAAATTTTTATAATTAATGCTTTTGTAACCATACACGTTTGATTTCCATCTGGAATCATCATTACCTAAATAAAAATTATAATATTGAGATGTTTGATTATATTTTTCCAGCAAATCGGTTTTTGCTCCAACAAATTCCATTTCGTAACAATGCGCATTAATAATGTTATTGGGCTGTTTTCTTATTTTTTTTTCGTCGTCAGGCAACATTTTAAAGTGCAATAACTCCGCTACCATGGCTTTATCGCGTAAGTCAAAAACAATTTTATTATTAAACAAGAACATTTGGCCTATAGGAAGCTCGGCCTTAAATAAAAAAGGCTGTTCCCATTGCCCTTTGTTTTCAATAAACACGATATTCCCTCCAAGCGTATCCGTACCCTTATGCAATACCTCTGCAAAGGAAAAAGATATCGACATTAATGTGAATATTATTGTCAATATGAGAATTCGCATAAATTGAATTTATAACAAAGATATAGTTTTATTAGATAAAATACAATAATAATAAGTACAAAAGGTTTATCTAATTATAACAAATGATATGCGTCTGTTTTAGTAATAAAAAACCAAAAGCTTTTTGTTATTTGGGTGCCCACTTAACCAGCAAATATGCAATCCCCATAAAAATTATATTTGGAATCCATACTGCCAGCATTGGATGAAGATTTCCGTTTGTGGCAAATGTACTGCTAATCTGCATCAACAAAATAAAAGCAAAGCTTAATGACAAACCAATACCGATGTGAAGTCCTGTTCCTCCGCGAGTTTTACGGCTGGATACAGCAACACCTATGATAGTTAAAATCACTGTGGCAAACGGAAATGCAATGCGTCTATGCCTCTCTACTTCCAATTGTTTAATATTATCGGCTCCTCGCATTTTTTGTTTTGCAATATGCTTGTTTAGCTCAAAGAAATTCATGACATCAACATTTTCCATGTCTTTGTTAAAGTCTTTGGGAAGAATAGCCAAAGTAGTATCAAGTTTAGGCAAATAGCGCAATTTTTCAACAGAATCATTAATATATCGGTCATAAACTTCGGTTAACTGCCATTTTCCGGATAAAGAATCATATACTGCCATATTTGCCCAAAGTTTTCTGCTCATACCGCTTTTAAAGTCAATGGTTTCAAGAGTAAACATCATTGCCCTGTTCGACTTAAAGTTAAATGACTCCATATATACATATTCGCCGGGCGACATTTGCATGTGTATATTTCTGGCCCCCTGAGGTTTGTTTTTACGAATATAATTATACTCAAAATCCAATCTTACCGCATTAGCCGGTGGTATAAGAAAATTTTGAAGTATAAACGAAAAAACTGCCAAAAACATTCCCGTTAAAACAAAGGGAATTAATAGCCTTTTAAAACTTATTCCACCTGTTAAAATGGCAATCAATTCAGTATTTCCAGCCATTTTTGAGGTAACAAAAACTACGGATATAAAAACAAACAACGGGCTGAAAAGATTTATGAAGTATGGGATAAAATTGAAATAATATTTAAAAATTATGTCATACAACGATGCATGCTTATCTATGAAATTATCGATTTTTTCAGACACATCAAAAGCAATAATTATGAGCAAAAGCAATGCTATAGCCAAAGCAAACGAAGACAAAAATCTTTTAA
This sequence comes from uncultured Bacteroidaceae bacterium, assembly GCA_964550265.1. Classification (GTDB taxonomy): domain Bacteria; phylum Bacteroidota; class Bacteroidia; order Bacteroidales; family DTU049; genus GWF2-43-63. Next base: position 15,266 of record CAZJYL010000004.1, on the reverse strand, counting down.
TTATATATTTATCTATAATTTTCATCAAAGACGTCTCATTGTTTGTTTTTCGGCTTCGGCAGCCCATGTTTCGTAATTTCCATTTATTATTGCTTCCCGTGCTTCGCCAACCAAACGTAAATAAAAAGCAAGATTATGAATACTTGCCAAAATGGGTCCAAGCATTTCTCCGGCAACAAATAAATGACGCAAATATGACTTTGATGTTGTTTTATCAATTTGCAATGGGCTGTTTTCTTCAATAGGAGAAAAATCCGACTCCCATTTTTTATTTCTCATATTCATTATCCCATTACGGGTAAAAATCATTGCATTTCTTCCATTTCTGGTTGGCATAACACAATCGAACATGTCTATTCCGTATCCTATACACCTGATTATATTTGCCGGTGTTCCAACACCCATTAAATATCGGGGTTTATTCAAAGGAAGAATATCACAAACCTGCTCTGTTATTTTATACATTGTTTCTGCCGGCTCACCAACGCTTAAGCCGCCAATGGCGTAGCCCGGACAATCAAATTGCTTAGCAAAACGAGCTGATTGTTCACGTAAATCTTCATATACGCTGCCCTGAACTATAGGAAAAAGACCTTGTTCTGCACCATAATACGGGTTTGTTTTTTGAAAATGTGTATAACAGCGTTCCAGCCACAAATGGGTTAATTTCATGCTTTTTTGGGCATAATTTTTATCGGCCGGATATGGAGTACACTCATCAAAAGCCATAACAATGTCTGCTCCTATTGCCCTTTGCATTTCTATAACATTTTCGGGCGTAAAATAATGACGACTCCCGTCTATATGCGACTGAAAAACAACTCCGTCTTCAGTGATTTTTCTAATTTTAGAAAGAGAATATACCTGATATCCCCCGCTGTCAGTCAAAATGGGTTTATTCCAGCCATTAAAGCCATGAAGTCCTCCGGCATTTTTTAAAAATTCTGCCCCGGGTCTTAAATACAAATGATATGTATTTCCCAGTATAATTTGAGCTTTTATATCATTGTGCAATACATCAAATGGAACACCTTTTACCGCACCCAACGTACCAACAGGCATAAAAATAGGTGTTAGAATATTGCCATGATCGGTATTTAAAACTCCTGCCCTGGCTTTTTTACTTGTATGCTGTATTGTGAAATTCATATTTAAAGCACAAAATTACGACAAAACAAAGGATTTTAATATTTTTATTCCTTGATGTTTTTTACAACTAATTTTTTTAAAAATCTTTTACCGTCATATTCAAAACTTACAAAATACAATCCGTCGGATAATCCTTTTATGTCAAAATAATTTTCATTATTGGATTTTATATCTTTCATAAGTCTTCCGTCCAGAGAATAAATTTGTATTTCGTTTATTGGAGCATTGTTTGGTGTTGTTAAATAAACCTTGTCAAATGCAGGATTTGGAAATAATAATATGTTTTCATTTTCATTAATGTTTTCCTGTCCTTCAACTCCTAAAATTCTGTAAACTGCATGTAGTGCATTTACTTTTCCCCATCCCCATCGGATATCGCCTGTAGTGGGCAAATCTCCTGTTTTGCTGTCTTCTCTAGCCGTTTCTTTTAATATTGTTTTAATTTCCGAGGGACTTAATGACGGATCTGCCTCAAGCATAAGTGCCACAACTCCTGATACCAGAGGGCCGGACATAGAAGTGCCGCTTAACCTCACAAATTTATATGAACGTCCGTTAAATGGTACTTCGGTGGTAACAAAAGAAAATGTGGTTGTTGTAAATGACGAAACAGAAGAACAAACGCTAACGCCGGGGGCCGATATTTCAGGCTTGATTGTGCTGTCTATTAATGGCCCGAAACTCGAAAAACCCGCTATATTACCGCCTAAAATCTGACCCGTGCTAGGGTGTTTAAATTCTGAATTATGAGCTGCTACTGCTATTACTGAATGCGCACAAGCCGGTTCGCCTATTCCATAATATGTATCTCCCGCCACATAACCAGCAAACGGAGCAGCAAAATCAGAGCCCCAGTTTCCTACACCATTGTTTAACTCTATTAGATTCCATGCATGAACTATTCCGCTATCAGCAAAAATTTTCAGAATTATTTTATAAGCTGAATTTCTGTTTGCTACCCTAATTTGCATAAATGGCCGCTGGTTCATGGCGTTTGCGGAATCAGCCAAAACATTAAACAATACAGTATCGCTATTAATAACCAAAATACTGTCAATATATGATTTTAAAGAGTCAGTAAAATAAAATGGTGTTTCATTCAAAAGGCCTCCGGTTGAGTTCAATATCTGAATTTTGGCCTGAAAACCTGCTCCCGGGGTGCCCCACATGGTTAAACACTGACCAAACATTTCTGGATAATATGAATAACTGTCAAATTTTACCTGAGTTCTTAGGGTATCCGAATTTGATGCATCGTATTTAATGTGAAAATTTACATCACCATTATTACCCGCGCTTGAAACAAAAACAACTCCCAGATTTGAAAGAGAATCTATTGCCTGGCTAAGCAAAGATGTTCCATCCAAATTCCCCAAATAATACAAACCCCAGCTTTGATTAATGACAAGACGTTTATTAACATTTTCAGAATACTGATACATCCAGTTATAAGCATCTAGTGCGGCTGCGGCATCAATTAAAAAAGTGCTGAATAAAAATTTTGCTTCATAGGCCACGCCTCTGTATATTGTGCCTGCGCCACTGCCTCCCGCAATACCGGCTACATGGCTCCCATGATATGCATATCCATAAACATTTGATGTATCGCATTTGGCTGATAATAACTCCGATTCGTTTTTATATTCTGTACCATACAAAAAGCCGGCAGGTGCAGGACCGGATAATTTCCATTGATCCCATGCCGCTTCTATTCTGGTATGTTGTAAGGCTGTGTCGTAAAAATTTGGATTGGTATAATCAAAACCCCAGTCAATAACACCTATGAGTACATTTTTACCAGTGAATGGAACAGGCAAATTAAATCCTAAATGAACGCTATCAACTCTTGCATCAGGTAAAGCTCTGTCGAGCATTGAAACTATAGGTCTTGCCAATTCCGTATAAACTATTCCGTTAATATTAAATTTTGTATCTAAAAGATTTTTTCTGATATACAACGAAACAATATTTCCAATTCTGGAGCCTTGCAGTATTCCATCGGGCAATGAATCCATGCAATATTGTTCATTCACTTTTGCTAAAATTGGGTAATATTCTTCTCCTTCTATAATTCTGCTTGATAAATTTTTTGCATTTTTAGCAATAGTCAATTTTTTATGTATATCGTTATTTGTAAATATTTGTGCCGAAACAAATATTGGAAAAGCAATAAAGACAAAAACTAATTTTTTCATTATATGTTGTTTTGTCAAAAATACATCATTTTTACGCATAAATTAACTATATTTAATCAAAATAAACAATAACATTTATTTATTATCATAAATAAAAAAACCTGCAAATGCAGGTTTAAAAAATTTTACAAGTCAAATTTACCGCACTATAAGCAGTGGTTCATTTTGAACTGTGTTTTTATTATAAAAAGTCATGTTATATCTGCCGGCATTAAGTCCCGAAATATCGATTGTTTCGTTGCCTGTTATACCGGTTTTTAACACTGCCCTGCCCTGCAAATCATAAATTACAAGATTTCCCTGTTCTTTTGTTTCAAGTTTAATATAATTTTCAGCAGGATTTGGATATACTTTTTGTAAAATATTTTTTTCGTCCATACCTCCAACTGTTTCTACCGAAACAACATCTATTGCAGCTTCGGCACCATCAAAACCATAATATACAAAAGCCAAGGCAAATTTTTCCTGTCCAATATAAGATGATAAATCAACGGTGGCAAAAACCCACTCAAAACTATTCCAACTCGAAGTATCGGTTGATAGTTCAGTCCATAATGTATCTGTAAAAGTCTTTGCACTGTCGATGCTGGCAAGTACCAGCAGGTCATAATTATCATGTGGCTTTATTCCCCAGTATTTAGAGAATTGAAAAAGGAATGTCAATGTAACATTTGAAAATGTTCTTAAGTCCATCACTTTTGTAATTAAATACTCATCCTGAATACCCGATAGCGATTCATCGTATAAGCAATGCACATAAGCTTGGCCCCATGCAGGATCAAAAGTAAATGTTTCCCATGTGGCGGGTGTGGGACCCTGAATAAGCTGCCAATCGTTTGGAGGCATTAATAAGTCTTCGAAATTTTCCCACAACAATATTCCTTTTGGATTTAAAGGATTTTGTGTTTGAACATGTTTTGTATTGTTAATCTTTTCGGTATTCTGTGCCATTAAAGCAGAAGAAAAAATTAAAGCAACAAATAGTAATAATGGTCTCATTTGTTTTATTATTTGCATTGCAAAGTTAAGCTATTTATATTTGTCGTTTAACAAATTTCATTTTATTGAACATGAAAAATATTCCTTTTTCAATAACTCAAAAATTATCTTTTTGTTTTCCTAATATGAAAATTTATTCCTCTAATCCTGTTGGCGGAGGAGATATAAGCCGGGCTGTCAGACTTGAAACATCCGAAGGAAAATTTTTTTTGAAATACAACTCAAATAATAAGTTTTCCGATATGTTTTGTGCCGAAAAACAGGGTTTGGAATTACTTTATTCAGCTAAAAGCGGACTTATTATACCCAAACCTATTATCTGTGAATCAAATAACGAAGACAGCTTTATTTTAATGGAGTTCATTGAATCTAATTTGCCCGAAAAAAACTTCTGGATTAATTTTTCGTCGCGCCTTGCTTCATTACACAAAAAAACATCAGCTCAATTTGGGCTTGATTTTGATAATTATATGGGCTCTTTAAAACAAAGCAATAAATTTCATTCCGACTGGGTCTCTTTTTACATCGAAGAACGCATTTTGATTCAATTTGAAATGGCTGTTAAAAACGGATTTATCGATTCATCAATAAGAAAACAATTCAATTCGTTTTGCAATAAGCTTTCCGATTTAATTCCGGCTGAAAAGCCTTCTTTGATTCATGGCGATTTATGGGCGGGTAATTATATGTCGGGAACAGAAGGAAAAGCAGCAATATTTGACCCTGCCTGCTATTATGGTCACCGCGAATCGGATATTGCAATGACAAAACTTTTTGGAGGATTTTCGAATGAGTTTTATGATGGATATAATGAAGCATATGCATTGGTACCCGGATGGAAAAACCGTACAGACATTTTTAATATTTATCCTTTACTTATTCATGTGAATATTTTTGGATATTCTTATGTGTATGATGTTATTAAAATATTATACAGAATAAAAAATTATTTTTTCTTTTCTGTCATTATCATATTAAAGCTTTTTTCAGCAAATTTTACGGGTGATTTATGCCGTAACCAGCTTTTTCGAAGCATTATTTTAAAAGCCAAATCTTTAATTTTATAACTCCATAAATCCATGCTTTTTCGCGATTTTAAACGCTTTATAATCATACGGATTAAGCGGCTTTCCTTTGCTGTAAAAAGATTGTTGCTAATAGCCAAATGGCGGTTATAAACTAATAAATCGTGAATAGGTATTTTAACCGGGCAATTATTACTGCATTTTCCGCAAAGAGTAGATGCATAAGATAAATGGAAATTGTTTTCTTCGTTATCACAAGTATGTGGATATGTTACTGAACCTATTGGACCATTATATACCGATGGCCATGCCTGTCCGGATAATCGCTTAAACACAGGGCAAACCGAATAACAGGTGCCACAATGGATACATTGTAAAGCTTCGCGTAAATAAATATCTTCCAATAATTTATGCCTGTTATTATTAATAAAAATAACAGCCATTTCCGAGGGTCCGTCTAATTCTGCATTACGCGCCGGTCCTGAAATAATATGATTATAAACCGAAAGTTTTTGGCCCGTTGAATGCGATGACAACATTGGCAAAAACAAATATAAATCTTTAATAGATGGTATTAGTTTTTCAATACCGGCAATTACAATATGTTTTTTTGGCCATGATGTAACTAACGAAGCATTTCCTTCGTTTTCTGTAATTACAACTGAACCTGTGTCGGCTACCACAAAGTTTGCACCGGATATTCCAATCGAAGAATTAAAAAATTTAGTTCTTAATAGCTTTCTAACAAAGTCTGTTATCTCTTCTGCATTTGCTTCTTTATTAGTACCAAAACTTTTATTAAAAAATTCGATTATTTTTTCTTTTGATAAATGAATGGCAGGAGAAATATTGTGTGAGCGCTTTTGCTCCATTTGATTAATAATGAAATCGCCCAAATCGGTTTCAATCAGCTCATGTTTTTTGTCATTTGTAAAATTTTTCAGCTGAATTTCTTCACATGTTGCAGATTTAGATTTTACGATAATACCGGGAGTTTCAGGAATAATTTCATCCAGAATGCGTGAAACATCATTAACAGAATCTGCCCAGTATACAACGCCTCCGTTCTGAATAAATTTATTTTCAAATTCAAGCAAATATTTGTCTAAATTATTAAGAACCCTTTTTTTCAGGAAAGAAAGTCTCTCGCGACAGCCTTCTATATCATTAAACTGATTGATACCCTCCTCTATTTGTTTTAAGCCATAATTAATATTTTTTCTAAAAGAATTTTGAAAATCAACATCTAAAAGCTTTTCAGATATAGTAGTTTTAAAATGATTTATCTGATTATTACTCATATTATATAAAAATATTTTTATGCTATTAAATTACTAAAAATTTAATATTCAGAAATCTTTTTTACTCTATTTTCATGTCTTCCTCCTTCAAAATCTGTTGAAATAAAAGCTTCTATTATTTCAAAAGCCTCTTTTTCTGAGATAAAACGTGCCGGAACAGATAACACATTTGCATCGTTATGCTGTCTTGCTAATTTAGCTATTTCAACATTCCAGGCTAATCCACATCTTATTAATTTATGCTTATTTGCTGCCATACTCATTCCGTTTCCGGATCCGCAAATCAAAATACCTTTTTCAACTTCGTTTCGTATCACAGCCATACATGCTTTATGGGCAAAATCAGGATAATCGCAGCTTTCTTCGGAATACGTACCTGCATCAATAAATTTTATATTTTTTTTAAAATGTTTAATAATATTTTTCTTTAATTCATAACCGGCATGATCAGATGCTATCACTAATTGTTTAATTTTCATAACCCTCATGTATTTTTTACAAAAATATCAACATTATTTGGTAATTAAGTTAAAAAGTCTAAAAATATTAATTTCAATATTTTAGATTGTTCCGTAAAAATTCAATTTATAATATCTAAACGTTATTTGTTTATAAATAAAATACTTAACATACTTCTTAACAAAGCATAATGTGTTTGTTTAAAAATATTAAAAAATAAATTTTGTTTTGTTTTTCATTTATATAAGCAAATATTGTTTTTAACATTCAAAATATAATTTTCAATTATTCATAACAATAATTAACACGTGTATTAACTATTTGTCGATTGTTGAAATTATGATAAATATTAACCTTTTTAATAATAAACATATTGTTGAAAACATTGGCATTTACCTAAAAAACAGTTATTTTTGCAGTTAATAATAATCACATTTTTGTTGACAAAATTTATTAAATGACTTTTACAAATTTTAAAAATAAATTTTTCAACCAATTCACAACGGTTATTATTATGATTGAATTTTAAAATATTTTTCATGAATAAAAAGATTAATAAAATAAAAGCCCTTCAAAAAGAAAAAAATGCCGTAATATTGGCGCATTATTATCAAGTTCCTGAAATTCAGGATTTAGCCGATTTTGTGGGCGATAGTTTAGCTTTGGCACGTCAGGCGGAAAAGACAAATGCCGATATTATTGTTTTTGCCGGGGTTCATTTTATGGCTGAAACGGCTAAAATTTTAAATCCTTCGAAAAAAGTATTAATTCCCGATATGAATGCTGCTTGTTCTCTGGCAGATTCATGTCCCGCTGATTTATTTGAAGAATTTTTGAAGAATTATCCCGATTATACCGTTTTAAGTTATGTAAATTGTTCAGCTGCCGTTAAAACTTTATCTGATATTATTGTTACATCAACAAATGCATTAAAAATTGTTGAACAATTACCTAAAGACGAAAAAATAATATTTGCTCCGGATAAAAACCTGGGAAGTTATATAAACAATATTACAGGCAGAAATATGATATTGTGGGATGGCGTTTGTCATGTTCATAATCAATTGAATGTTGAAAATATAATAAATTTAAAAATTCAAAATCCTGATGTGCCATTAATAGCCCATCCGGAATGTCAAAGTGTTATATTGGAGATGGCTGATTTTATCGGATCAACACAAGCTTTATTAAATTATACAATAAATAATCCGAGTTCTAAGTTTATTATTGCTACTGAAGGTGGTATAGTTCATCAAATGAAAAAATATTCTCCAGAAAAAGAATTTATAATCGTTCCGTCCGATAAAATGTGTAACTGCAATGATTGTGAGTATATGAAGCTTAATACAATAGATAAAATTTTAGATGTTTTGGAAAATGAAACAAATGAAATTATTTTATCTGACGATATAATACAAAAGGCTCTAAAACCATTAAAACGCATGCTTGAAATGAGTTAATATGAAAAAAATTATCTTTTCTTTTATATATGTATTTCTTTCTTTTTATGTATTAGCACAAATAGATACAGCATTTGTGCCGGTGAAATATTATTATCCAAATGGAAAAATATCTTCCGAAGGATTTTTAAGGACTGGAAAACCAGATGGTTATTGGAAAGCATACTATGAAAACGGAATATTAAAGGCTGAAGGAAACAGAAAAAATTTTGCATTGGACAGTGTTTGGAAATTTTATACTGAAGAAGGATTAATATCTCTGGAAATAAGTTATGCAAATGGATTGAAAAATGGTATTAGACGTACTTATCAAAAAGAAGAGATAATTGAGGATTTTTTTGTTGATGATTTAAGAGAAAAACAAACAAAAATATTTTTTAATGACGGCACATTAAAAGCTGTTATTCCATATTTAAACGGATTGGAAAATGGTACAGCTCTTGAATATAATCATGATGGTGTAATAATATTAATTAATGAATATAAAAAAGGATTTTTACTTTATCGGGAATATATTAATCGTACTGATCCAAATGGTTTAAAACAAGGTTTGTGGAAGGAATTTTATACAAATGGAAAGGTTAAAGAAGAGATCACTTATTTAAATGATAAAAAGAACGGATATTTAAAAAAATATGATTCATTGGGAACTTTATTAAGTATTGAAAAATATATTAATGACGAACCGGTTTTATATGCTGAAGAATTAAAGGAATATGAATTAAGACGAGATTATTATCCCAACGGACAAATTAGAATAGAAGGTAGTTATTATAATAATAAACCTGATGGTATTCGTAGGGAGTTTGACAGTTTAGGAAACGTTGTAAAGGGTTATATATTTGTTGATGGTGTTTTGTATGGAGAGGGAATTATTGATAGACTTGGTAAAAAACAGGGACAATGGAAAGAATATTATGAAAATGGCCAACTAATGGCATCGGGAGTATATAAGAATAATCTTAGAGTTGGAAATTGGTTATTTTATCATAGAAACGGAAATATTGAACAGAAAGGTTCATTTTCAGCCAATGGATTACCTGATGGAGAATGGAATTATTACTATGAATCAGGAAATTTATTAAAAAAAGAATTTTACGACAAAGGCGATCAGGAAGGTGAATATGTTGAATATAACGAAGACGGAGAAATAATTGTTAAAGGTTCTTTCGAAGATGGTTTGGAAAACGGCCCTTGGTATTATGCAATAGGAGATATAATTGAAACAGGTAAATATCAGGATGGTGTATTTGTTGACTGGTGGGAACAAAAATCAAAACAGGATGGTCAAATTATTTTCAGAGGTAAATATTCAGATGGTCTTCCAAGCGGTCGCCATACATGGTATTATCCAAATGGTAATAAAAAAATGGAAGGATCATATTTAAGTGGTTTAAAAGAAGGAGACTGGAGAATTTTTGCTTCCGATGGTTCCTTAATAGTCAATATTACTTATAAAAACGGGATAGAAATAAAATATGATAATATTGTTATAAAACCGGAAATAAATCCTTATACAGAGGAATAAATATTTGTGAAAAAGATAAAATTTTAAATTAAAATTATTATATAGCTAAAAAATTATATTATTTGTATTACAAATAAGAATTTTAGAATAAAAGTATAATTTTAACACATTAATTTTATAAAATAAAACAAATAATTAACTTTTAATTTAATGCAGAGATGTTATTTTTTGTATTCTACGAAGGCCGCATAAACAAACAAAATTAAATTTTTAATATAAGAAATAATTTTTTCAGAGTGTTTTTTTGAGTTATTATTTAAAATAAATCAATAAATAGTAATTAAATGAAAATCAATGTTTTATTTAAAATATGGAAAAATTAGAAAGTAAAACTTTAAAATTTATTACATATCCATTGATATTCAACTAAATATTAACATTTTATTATGCTATATACATGAATTAAGCGATATTTTTTTTATATTTGTATCATTAAAATGATAAAATCAAAATTTTAACAATATGAGCAAAATTAAGATTGTGATAGTTGAAGATGAAGCTATTGTTGCAAAAGATATTCAAAATATTTTGACCAACATTGGTTATCAAGTTATGTCAGTAGTTTCTTCTGGTGAAAAAGCTTTGGGAGAAGTTGAGAAACACATGCCTGGATTAGTCCTTATGGATATTATGCTAAAAGGAGATATGAGCGGAATTCAGGCTGCAGAAATTATCAGAGAAAGATATGATATTCCGGTTGTATTTTTAACTGCTTATGCTGATGAAACAACTATAGAAAAAGCTAAATCTGCCATTCCTTACGGTTATATAATTAAGCCTTTTAAAGAGAAAGAGTTACACACTACTATAGAAATGGCTCTTAATAAGCATCAAAGCGACATGGAGCTTATAAAAGAAAGAAATTTACTTCATTCAATTGCTTTGAATAAGGATGACAAAGAAAGTATTTTTGTTAGAGCTGACTATCGCTTGAATAAAGTAAATTTTAAAGAAATTTATTTTGTTGAGGCTTTAAAAGATTATGTTGTTATAAATACGGCTGATAATATTTATACAACGCATACAACAATGAAAGAAATGATGCGCATTTTACCTGAAAAAGACTTTGTTCGTGTACATCGTTCCTATATTGTTCGTTTGGATAAAATTTTCTCAATTAAATATCCCGATTTGGTTATTGAAGGGAAAATGAAAGTAATTCCTATTGGAGGACTTTATCGCAAGGAACTTTTTAGCAGGCTAAATTTAATATAGAGTAAGTAATTTTAAAAAGATGCCGCTTATTATAAGCGGCATTTTTATTTAATATCTTTTGTTTGATACAAAAATTACTTAAGTTTGTAAAGATTAAAATTTTATGAGAAAAATGACCAACATAGAAAAAAAGACCCAAAAGAAAAATTTTTCGAATAATAAGAAAGTTAAAAAGCCAGTTTTAAAAAATGCTGATGAGAAATTTGATTTCGAAAAAAAAAGAAGTAGAAATGAAACAAAAGAACCTTATAAAAATTCGGAATTAAAAGAAGTAAAAGAATCGAGAAAAAATTTTAAGGAAAAGTCTTCAAATTTTGAAAATAATAAACATCCTAAAAAACGTAGATTTAATGAGGGTCTTGATGGAAAAAGGAATAATCTTAAAGTCTCTGAGAATTTTATAGAAAAAAGTAATAAAGGTAACGCAAGGAATATTGAAAGGAAATCGCGTATAAAGTCATCAGACAAAAATCATAAAAGTTTTAATAAAAAGGGTAGGGAAGAGACAAGGTTAAATAAATTTATTTCAAATAGCGGAATTTGCTCAAGACGTGAAGCAGATGTTTTAATTTCTTCGGGAGTTGTTAAAGTAAATGGAGAAATTATTACAATAATGGGTTTTCAAGTAAAACCCGGAGATAAGGTTACAGTAGATGGCCGGGAAATAAAATCCGAAAAAAAGGTTTATATTTTATTGAACAAACCTAAAGATACCATTACAACAACAGATGATCCCTCAGGAAGAAAAACTGTAATGGATATTATTGGTAATGCCTGTAAAGAACGTGTTTATCCCGTCGGAAGACTTGACAGAAATACAACAGGCCTTTTATTGCTAACAAACGACGGAGAAATGGCAAAGCGTTTAATGCATCCTTCTCATCGGATTATTAAAGTTTATGAAGCTACTCTGAATAAAAATATTACGATTGCTGATATGAAAAATATTTCGAATGGAGTGGAACTTGATGGAGACTTTATACCTATAGATGGAATAGCATTGGCCGATCCGGACAAAAAAAATATAGTTGGCCTGGAAATTCATAGTGGGAAGTACCATATTGTTAAACGAATTTTTGAAAAATTTGGGTATGAGGTCGTGAAATTGGACCGGACTATGTACGGACCTTTAACCAAAAAGAACCTACCCAGAGGTACCTGGCGTTTTTTAACTGATAGCGAAATTTCAATTTTACACAGACTTTAAATATTAAGATTATGGATATGAATTTTGAACATTTGTGGTCTTCTAATGTTGGTAAAATGAAAAAATCCATCATTAGAGAATTATTAAAACTTACCCAAAAACCCGAGGTAATTTCTTTTGCCGGGGGCTTACCAGATCCGGCTTTATTTCCTTTTAATGACGTACAGGTTTGTATTAACTCTGTTATAGAAAAAGATGGAGCCAAGGCATTACAATATGGTACAACAGAAGGGGATAATAAATTGCGGGCACAATTGGTAAAAAGATATAATAGTACCGAAGGATTAAATATATCGGAAAATAATGTTTTGATAACCACATCATCTCAGCAGGGATTGGATTTTTGTGGTAGGGTATTCATTAATCCCGGCGATGTTGTTTTTTGTGAACTTCCTTCTTATTTAGGAGGATTAAATGCATTTTCGGCAAGTGGGGCAGATTTAGTGGGAATTGAAATGGATGAAAATGGCATGAGCCATATAAAACTTGAAGAGGCAATAGAAAAAACGATAAAGGAAGGAAAAACTCCAAAATTTATTTATGTAGTACCAGATTTTCAAAATCCTGCAGGAACAACTATGGGTGAACAACGCAGAAAAGAGATTTTGCAAATAGCATATAAATATAAGTTGCCCATTGTTGAGGATTCTCCATATCGCGACTTAAGGTTTGAGGGTAAAAGCCAGCCTATGTTTCAGCAATTAGACACACAAAATTTGGTTATCACCTTAGGTACATTTTCTAAAGTTTTTTCTCCGGGATTTAGACTGGGCTGGATTATAGCTCATCCATATTGGATTGATAAGTTTGTTACCATAAAACAAATAGCTGATCTTTGCAGCTCTGCAATATTACAAATGACTGTTGCTGAATATTTTGAACGTGGATTTTATGATAAAAACATAGAAATTATCATAAAAAAGTATCGTGAAAAGCGTGATTGTATGCTTGATGCATTAAAAAAATACATGCCGGAAGGTGTTTCTTGGATAAAACCCGAAGGTGGTTTATTTTTAATGATAACCTTACCAAAACATATAGACAGCGAAAAATTGTTTTTAAAGGCAATTGAAAAAAATGTTGCTTTTGTTATTGGCCATGCTTTCTATTGTGATAATTCGGGAAGAAATACTATGAGATTGAATTTTTCGTTTAGTTCCATGGAGGATAATGTTGAAGGTATTAAACGTTTGGCAGAAAGCATAAAGGAAATGTTATAAGTGATGGAAAAAATCCGTTTAAAACCCTGGCAAAAGATTTTAATATTTTCTGTTGCCGCATTATTAATTTTACTGGTTATAATTAATATTATTTTAAACCAGAAGCCCTCAGAATCAAATTCACTTGTTTCGGTAAAAATGAATATTGATTTGGAACCTACAGATTCAACGTTTCGTGTTTTTAATGAAGAGAAAACTTTGGGTGATACTGCAAGGTTTGAAATTATTAGCGGGGGAGATCAAGGGTGGGTTTTCCAGATTTTTGCTAAGGGCAAAGCAATTAATTATATTTTATACATTGATTTCAGGCAAACGGAACACAAGTGGAAAAAAGGAGACAGCCTGGTATTTGTTCAAAATATACGGGGCATTAAACCAAATTGTCCTTTAGGGCTTTTTCAGCCAAAACTTGAATCAAAATTAAAGATTAATAATAACAGTTTTCTTTATGATAATCTTATTTTTTCTAAATATTATTTTCTTATAAAATGTGAACAATTTGATTCATTGGCATCTTTTACAGGCGGATTTTATGCTGAACAATATTTATTGAATCCGGAAGTTTATGAAGATAAACTTATACTAACCGGAGCATTTAGGGCAGACAGTTTAAAAATTGGTAACAGAATAGTAAATTAGAATTTAAATGGAACAAATAAAATGGCTTGAAAAATCATTAAAAGACTTTGCCAGGAAATTTTATTTAAACATTTTTTGGCAAAGATTGGCTTTATTTGTTTTCATAGTATTTCTTTTAATTATTTCTTTTTCATTTATTGAATATTCTTTCTGGTTTAATTCCGGGGTTAGATTGGTTTTATTCTGGAGTTTAATTACTTTTTCACTGGCTTCATTTGTTGTTTTTCTGTTACAACCGATTTTTCTTTTGTTTGGAATTAAAAAACAATTGTCGAATCACGATTTTGCATTGGTTATAGGAAAGCATTTTACTGAAATAAATGATAAAATTTTAAATATCCTTGAATTAAACGAGGGCTCTAATTATAGCGCCAGTATAGATTTGATAAACGCCAGCATAAAGCATAAAATTGAAGAAATAAGGTTTTTTCGTTTTATTGACGCCATAGATTTTAAAAGAACAAAACGCAGAATTCCGCTGCTGATTTTGCCTTTGTTTTTTTTAATAATAATGAGTTTTACCATACCGGAATTTTTAATAAGCCCGCTTGAAAGAATCAGTAATTATAATAAAGAATACATTAAACCTGCACCTTTTGAGTTTATTATTCAAAACAAAAACCTTAAAGTTTCTCAAAATAATGATTTTATTGTCTCAGTTAAGTTGGAGGGTAAAGAAATACCTGAAGAAGTTTATTTGGAAAATGAAAACAGAAGATTTAAAATGATTAATGTTGAAAAAAACGTATTTAATTATACTTTCAAAAACATTAAATCCGACCAGAAATTTTGGTTTTTTGCCGATGGTTATAAATCTTCGGTTTATAAATTAAGCGTTTATAAAACGCCTGCTATAGTAAGTTATTCTT
>CAZJYL010000003.1:0-23326 GCA_964550265.1 uncultured Bacteroidaceae bacterium | reverse complement strand
TTACATCAGTGGCCGACAGATAGTATGCTCCTTGGTTATAAGCATAAATAGAACTGTTTGTACTACCGGTATTCCAAACAATATTGGAAGCTGAAGAACTTATTTGAACTGAATCACCATAACAAATTGATATATTTCCCGACGGCGTGATGCTTGGTGCTACAACCTGATAGTTTTCTATCATTACTTTTTCCGATACACCAACACATCCGTTGGCATTGGTTACACTGACCCAATATTGACCAGGAGTAACAACATTTGTTGATTGTGCAGTACTGCCATTATTCCATAAGTAACTAGAACCGGGCGTTGAAATCAAATTCACGCTTTGACCCGGACACACTTTTATTGTTCCTGATGGCGAGATAGTAGGAATTGTTGCTGTTGCATATTGAACAAGAAATGGATCTGAAACCAGATTACAACCACTGGCTGTACTAACGGTTACTGCATAATAACCGGCTGAGGTTACTGAAATACTTCGGGTGGTTGCTCCTGTACTCCACAGATACGAAACTCCATCATTGGCAGTTAGTATAACTGTATCCCCATTGCATACTGTAGCTGACGGACTGGCAAGAATTGAAGCTTTATCACAATTAAAGTTTATATTCCACCCCTGATAAACCGTAGAGTTATCCGATGTAAACTTGAATGTTAAACACTGATTAGTTGAAGTCAGAGATGTTGGATAATTTGTACCTGAGCAGGTATATAATAAAGCATCACTTGTTGTCATACCATCATAAACAAATAACTTATCAAATCCTGATTCGGTATAAAAGCTGTTAAATTCTGCAGTTATACTACAATCATTAGTTGAGCAAAAAGTCATTGTTTTATTTTCATTCATTCCATAATTGCCACTTGGCCCTCCTGAATCATAAAAATGTGCACCACAAACATATCTTACCCCACCCTGATTTATATTGTAATCTGTATAAATAACGGGGTTATCCACGCAACTTAGCAAAGCCCTCCATCCGTTTTCATTATCAACACTATTGGAAATAAATTCAAATGTTAAGCATGAACCTGTTATTGAAGAAAAAGATTCGGGAATATTGTACCCATTTAAAATGGCCATTAGATTAGATGATGTGGAAGGGCCATCATAAATTTTAAGAACGTCGCTGCTATGAATTCTGAAATTTTCAGTTGTGAAATCAACTTTTATAAAGCTGTTGTTTTCACTACAGAAAGTCATTATTTTATTTTCATTATTTGGATATTTGTTTGCAGGACCTCCACTATCATAAAACACTCCCCTGCATGTAGTAACGGTTTGATTAGACATGTTATATGCCGGTAATGGTGCGGTAGTACAGGAAAAATCTGCTTGCCAACCTGAATAAACATTAGTTCCGTCAGATGTAAAATTAAAAGTTAAAGAAGTTCCGGTAGATTCAACAAAAGGAGGAACACTATATCCGGTTAATCTGGCAATAACAGGGTAATCCGTTGTTGGGCCATCGTGAACAACTAAATAATCAAATCCGTTTTCCAACGAAAAGCTGGTAAAATCAACTCTTAATCTGCTACCGCTACTCGAAACAAATGTTTCTGTAATATTCATATTATTAGTATAATTCCCACTAGAACCACCGGCATCGTAAAATTTTCCTCCACATGTATATCTTTTCCCGCTCTGCATTACATATTGAGGATTTGTATTTGGGGTTGTCGCACAATTAATTAAACCTTGCCAGCCAATATCGTTGTTTGTGGCATTTGATTTAAATTTAAATGTCAAACATGAACCTGTTCTGGACGAGATTATTTCAGGAAGCTTATTCCCATAATAAATCCCTATGGGAGGAGCTGATGAATTTGCACCATCATAAACAAACAATGTATCACTAGAGTGTATTGCAAAATTATTGGGCTGAAATGCTACATATATAAAATCCCCATTATTGGAACAAAGTGTCATTTCCTTATTGTCATTATGTGGATAATTAGCACTTGGTCCACCTCCATCATAGAATACTCCTTCACAAGTTGTAACAGTAGTGTTAGATAAATTATAAGTAGGTAATACCGGAGTTGTGCAATTAATTGATGCAACCCAGCCTGAATATGAAATTGAATGATCAGATATAAAATTGAATGTTAATGAATTTCCGGTAGACTTAATTATTCCCGGAACTGTAGAACCCGAATATATGCCAATAAGAGGATATGTTGTATTTGGTCCATCATAAATATATAAATAATCATTTGCTTCAACATTAAACTGCTGAAAATTGAATTCCAATCTGGTATTTGATGCAGATATAAATGTTTCGGTGTAATTCTCGTAATCAGTATAAACAGCACTTGGGCCACCACTGTCGTAAAATGTTCCACCACAAGTATATCTCACTCCATTTTGAATACAATATTCAACATTAGATTGAGGAGAAGCTGAACATCCTATTAAAGCCTTCCAGCCTAAATCATTATTAACTGCATCGCTGACAAATTTAAATGTTAAACAATGCCCTGTTTTGGATGAAATAACCTCAGGCAACCTACTTCCAGTATATTTTCCAATAAGTGGAGCACTAATGGAAGACCCATCATATACATAAAGGGTATCACTTGAATGAATCTTGAAGTTATTCGGCTGAAAAGTAAAATTGATATAATTATTGTCTTCTGAACAGAAAGTCATTACATTATTACCATTATTCAAATAATTAGCCGCCGGACCCCCGGTATCATAAAAAACTCCCTGACAGGTTGTTATTGTGCCTGAGCTCATATTATATTGAGGCAATGCCGGTGTGGTACACGAAATAGATGCCGCCCAGCCCGAATAGGTATTTGAGCCGTCAGACACAAAGGAAAAGGTAATATACTTTCCTGTAGATTCTATCATGCCCGGGGAAGTAGAGCCTGAATAAACACCAATTAAAGGGTGATTAGTTGTTGGGCCATCATAAATATATAATTTATCCTGTGCTTCAGTATAAAATGACTGGAAGTTAAACAACAATCTGCTGTTATTTGGCGACACAAAGGTTAAGATATTCCCTTCGTAATTACTATAGCCTCCACTTGGGCCACCACTATCGTAAAATGCTCCCCCACAAGTATATCTGATTCCCGGCATCATTTTAAATTCACCATTTATAAGAGGCGTAGAAGAACAACCGATAATTGCAACCCAGCCTGAATTAACATTAGTTAAATCTGATTTAAATCTGAAAGTAATACACGACCCTGTTCTTGAAGAAATGGCTTCAGGTACCATGGTGCCACAATAAGCACCAATCATGGGTGACATTATATTCGGACCATCATAGGCAAACAGAGTATCGCCGGATGCAAGTTTAAAATTATTATTCATGAAGCTAATGGTAACATAATCTGAACTCCCTGAACAGAAAGTCATGGTTCTGTCTTCATTATTATTGTAATTACCACTTGGACCGCCACTATCATAAAAAACTCCCTGACAAGTTGTTATTGTGCCTGAACTCATATTGTATTGAGGTAATGCCGGTGTGGTACATGAGATAGTTGCCGCCCAACCAGAATATACATTTGATCCATCCGACACAAAATAAAAGGTAATGGATTTTCCTGTAGATTCTATCATACCCGGAGATGTAGAGCCTGAATAAACACCTATTAAAGGATGATTAGTTGTTGGACCATCATAAATATATAATTTATCTTGTGCTTCGGTGTAAAACGACTGGAAGTTAAACGATAATCTATTGTTATTTGGCGATACAAAGGTTAAAACGTTCCCTTCGTAATTACTATAATTTCCATTTAGACCACCACTGTCATAAAATGCTCCTCCGCAAGTATATCTGATTCCTGACATCATTTTATATTCACCATTTATAAGAGGCGTAGAAGAACAACCGATAATTGCAGCCCAGCCTGAATTAACATTAGTCAAATCTGATTTAAACCTAAAAGTAATACATGTACCTGTTATTGAAGAAATGGCTTCAGGTACCGAGGTGCCACAATAAACACCTATTACAGGTGAAGTTGTATTCGGGCCATCATATGCAAACAGAGTATCACCGGATGCAAGTTTGAAATTATTATTCATGAAGCTAATAGTGACATAATCTGAACTTCCCGAACAGAATGTCATGGTTCTGTCTTCATTATTATTGTAATTACCATTAGGACCGCCACTATCATAAAAAACTCCCTGACAAGCTGTTATTGTTCCCGAACTCATGTTGTAGTGAGGTAATGCCGGTGTGGTACATGAGATAGTTGCCGCCCAACCAGAATATACATTTGATCCATCCGATGTAAAAACAAAAGTAATGTATTCTCCTGTGGAGACCACCAGTCCCGGGCTGTTACTACCGGAATATTCACCCAAAAGCGGATAGCTGGCATTTGGACCATCATAAATTTTTAACCTATCATAACCGGATTCGGTAGAAAAAGATTGAAAATTAAAACTCAGGCGATTCCCGTTACCGGATGTAAAAACCATTGTTTTATTTTCATTATTTACATAATTTCCGCCACTTCCACCCGAATCATAAAACGCTCCTGAGCAAGTGGTTACTGTAGTGTCTTTCATATTGAAGTTCTGCGAAAAAACACCATAACTCATCAACATGACAAAAAAGAGCAAAAACAATTTCTTCATAAATATTATGATTTTATATTAAAAAACTACCTGAAAAGAAAAGGGTTAACAAATAACTGTTGCAAATATAGGAATTAGATTAACATGTTCAAATAATACATATATTAAAAAAACATGATAATAGCATAATATTTTTGTCCAATATAAAATTAAGCCGAAGTTTACACCTCGGCTTATAATATTAATTTGAGATTTTAAAATCTATAAGAATGTATTTTGGTGGTAAATATGTAACTGAAAACAATTTGATTAATGGCAATTGTAATTTCAGCAAATAATACTCACTATGAAATTTTGCTATTTAATAATAGAAAACCGACCCGATTGATAATTGTCGCCAACACTATGCAACACCCAATAATAAATTCCCGCTTGCAATGGCTTTAAATCAATCTGCAAATTACTTTGATTATCAATCAATTTATTAATTACTATTTGACCTGAAGAATTTATTATTTCTACATAATCGTATTTACCAATCAAGCTATTGGGAATGAGAAAATTCAAAACATCCGTTGCCGGTACCGGATATGCAGTAACAATTTCTTTGAAATCATTCTCTTCTATGGCATTGGGCAAATAACCAACTCTAAAAGTAATTTCATAATCAATCGAACCATACATGTTGTCGGGAATATCAACTTCTATGTGTAAAAAATGCTTACCTCTGAAATATTCTTCGGCATGAATTACCATATTGTTTGGGCCCGACGAGTCAATTACCGCAAAAGACTGAATATCGCCAACTGAAGCAGGTAATTCTACCGGCAAATAAATTCTTGTTTCGCTAAAATGAAACTTGTCCCACAATGGGAAATACGTATTCGGCTTATCCATGACTAAATGAATGTCTATTACACCCTGCGCAACAGAATCAATACTTGCCGTAACAATTTTTAATTCGTTTGGATGATGTTGAGCAAACGGATTATAAATAGGGTCGCCAAAATAAATCCTATTGGCTTTTCCTCCAAGCATATGGCATGCACCCGACCAATCATTGGGGTCAAAAGTACCTGAAGGCCACACATCGCAACCCCAAAACACTTCACCATTAGTATATAATTTTAAATTTGGTCTGTTGCCTAAAAATCCCATTACAACACCATCAATCGTGCGCTTATGTATATCTCCCAATGGTTCATCATACAAAAAAGCATTATAAACTTCTTCACCCTGATCATTGGCATTGTTGGCTCCACACGGCGCAAAATAACCCGTTACTCCTGTTTTAAGCATGTTTAGCGCAAAACTAAAAGTATCACTCATTGTATAAAAAATTGTTTCGTGATGAGTATCTCCAAAAGTTGCTGCTATATCACCTTCAACCATTACGCGCTTTGGTTCGCCCGAATGACATGCCCCATTGAAAGCAACAGCTGGATACAGATTAAGTCCAACCAAATCATAACTGCTAATTCCAACCCTTGCATAAGCAGGGTCTTCGATTTTTGTGCTGTCGTAGTCCCAAACCGGCGGATTTGTAGTCATATTCCCGTCTTCGAACAACCAAAGCATGTGGGCATCGCCATTATGTCCAATATCGAGTAATTTTTTATTCTCCAAAACCGCAGTGTTATTAAGAAAATATGTATGTCCGGTACCATTATCATTGGTCTCCATGCACATATTTTGATAAAGTGTAGGATTCAAGTAATTATGCCATCCTGATGTAGATGTAAATATGAAATTTAATGACGAAGCCGCATAACCTCCAATCCTTAAAGGCATATTTTGAATATTTTGAGCTTCGCTGTTAATAATATTATTAACAAAGTCTAACGCATCCTGACCGCTTGCACCCGTAATATATCCGTATGAAAAATCGCTAAAAGGGTCATCGTCTATTTTTGTACACATCATTAAAAAACGCCGCACAAAATTTATATCAAGCTCTATTGGTCGCAAAACAACTGCAACATAATCGGCTTGCAGATTACGTAATACAGATTCAAGCGCATTTACATTGTTAGGATTGAACGTAACAACCTGTCCACCCCTGTACTCGGCTAACGTATTTGCCGCTTTATAATACAAATTACTTGTATCGCTCACCGAGCATAAAACAACATAATTCTGCGTTTGCGAATACACCAGAGTGTAAAAGCAAAATAAAACTATGGATAATAAAAATTTTTTCATGTCTTTTTTATTGCAATTTATGAAATATAATTTAGTTTTCTGATAAATAATTATTTTTTTATTCTTAATTCATATTTCTACTTTTGCAAAATAATTCAAAATACCTCTATGCCTGTTTGTCTTAGTACAAAACTACTTAAATCGAATCTGATTAGCGTTGCTGTTTCTGCTTTCACAATTATTTCGCTTGTCGGTCTTAATTGTTTTGCCCAAATTGATTCTTCCGTAATTAATAATACAATAAAAAATCATATCACTTTGGATTCTGTTGTAATAAGTGCACAACATGCACCTGACATAGAATCGGAATTGCTAAGAGTGGTTCATGTTGTTCAAGCTGAAGAAATCAGAAATTCACCTGTAAATGATCTTGCCGGTCTTCTTGAATATGTCAGGGGTATCGACATCCGTCAGCGTGGTACTGATGGTGCCCAGGCAGATATCAGCATAAGGGGGAGCTCTTTCGATCAGATTGTTATATTGTTAAACGGCATAAATATAAGCGATCCACAAACAGGTCATCATAATTTAAATATCCCCATTGATGTTTCTTCTATTGAAAGAATTGAAATACTTGAAGGTTCCGGTGCACGCACATATGGTCCTAATGCTTTTGCAGGAGCCATTAATATCATTACGTATCTGCCCGAAAAATCACCCACCCTGTTTTCGTTACGCGGCGGCTTGTATGGTAGTGCCGAAATATCGGCCAACATGCCATTTAAAATAAAATCTACACGTCATTTACTTTCAGTTAGTGCATCAACTACTGATGGATACACATCAAACAGCGATTTTAAACGGGCTAATGTTTATTACAGAACCAATATCAAAACAAAAAAAACAAAAACCGACTTTCAGGCTGGTTTTATAAACAAAAGATTTGGTGCAAACAGCTTTTACTCGCCCAAATATCCAAATCAATACGAGAAAACATCCACTCTTTTTACATCAGCAGAAATATCGTCATTGAAAAATTCATCCTGGCATGCAAATATATATTGGCGAAGGCATTACGATTGTTTTGAATTATTTAGAAACAATCCTCCAGGCTGGTACAAAAATCACAACTACCATTTGTCCGATGCAGCAGGGAGTACATTCAACAAATCTTTTTCATGGAGAAACCATAAAACAACCATTGGCACTGATTTAAGATTAGAACATATTTTCAGCAATGTTTTGGGTGATAATTTAAAAGTGCCTGTCCCTGTGCAGGGAGCCGATAGTGTGTTTTATACAAAATCGGCACAACGAAACAGTATAAGCATACTTGCAGAACACAGATATTTTGTTAATAATTTTAGTATTGCAGGTGGCCTGTTGTTTTTTATTAACAAGCAACTCAATTATAAGCAAAGTCTTTATCCGGGAATTGATATTGCATATCAGATTTCGCCTAAACTTGGCAGTTTCGTTTCTGCCAATCGCAGTTTAAGATTACCTAACTTTACAAATCTATATTATTCTTCGCCCACCAACATTGGAAATCCGCTGTTAAAACCGGAAGAAGCCGTGAGCATCGAGGGCGGATTTAAATGGAACAACAATGGTGTTCGCGCTGAAATATTAGGCTTCGGACGTTTCGGAAACAACATGATTGACTGGATACGCAGTGATACTGCAATAATTTGGGAAAGTAAAAACCTAACCATGGTAAATGTAAACGGTATTGAAACGGGAATTAGTTTCATGCCCTGTTTTTTTCCGAAAAAATGTCTTTTGCAGCAAATTAGTATTAATTATTCTTTTTACAACAGCAATAAATCAAGCGAAGGCTTTGTGTCATTATATGTTTTGGATTATATAAAACACAAGCTTGATGTTAAGGCAACGAATTTAATTGCAAAAAATCTGAACTTGACTTGGCAAATATCGTGGCAGGACCGTGCAGGGGGATATACGCCTTTTGCAGATGGAGCTTTTTTACCCGAAGTTGAGTATAAACCGGTGGTTTTAGTAGATGCTTCTTTGTTTTATCAATTGCAAAATTTAAAGTTCTCGATAGACTGCACCAACCTTTTCAATATTGAAATAATAGATCATGCCAATGTACCACAGCCCGGGTTTATGCTAATGTGCGGAATATCTTTAATGCTTGAGCAAAATAAATAAAAGTATTCAGACCAAAGTCTAAACTATTTCTTCTTTGAATCCAGAGGGTTCTTCAACCCCGAATAAGAAATCAATTCGAAATTAACTGTGCCTATAAGAATAGAGCTTTTGGCATATAAAGGAATTCTGTTTTTGTCGTTTGTTACATAAATTGTGAGTGGATATGCTTCGCCAAAAACGGTACCAACAAGCACTCTGGGTTTCAATTTTATGCAATTAAAAGTACCAAGCCCCATTTTAAGATTACTTATGCCGTCATAAACCAATGTTGTTGAAAACAAACTATCCTCAAAAACAAAAGGAATATTTATATTCTGACCAGCCGTAAACGAAGAGAGATCGAGATTACGTGCATAATACCCTGCCGAAATCATGTCTTGAGCATAAGAAGGTATATAATAGTTTACCGAATTACCTTTTTTATTGTCTTTAAACTGAGCCAGATTCTTACCATGATTAAAAACTATATCCTGATCGGCAGTGAAATTTCCTTCGTGAGCTCGCCTCAAAAATAAAAGTGGAAACAATCCCTGCTCATCAATATATGAGTCAAATCTGTCGTTTACATAAATAGCCCAATTGTATTTTTTAAACGTTGCACCGGAGACAACGATATGGTAACAAGAACGTCCTCCAATTGTTTCCGATTGTGGCAATACTTCAAATGTGCCATATGCAGCTTTTATTTTCCCCGTTAAAAATGAATCGAAATAAACAATATATGTTAGTTTTTCACCCTGTTTCCATGCGGTATTAGGCATGGCACGGTATTGAGCCGTTGCGTTGAAAAAAACAAAAAACAGCAACGTAAAACCAATAATCGAGATTAATTTTTTTGTTTTCATGACTGTGAATCTTTTTTTGTTGAATTCTTATCACTATGAAATAAACTTCCTAACAACCAACCCATAATCAATCCCCATGCCAAAGAGTTCCACGGGTTTGAGGTTATGGGACATGAACCGCTTTTGCAGCCAACAAAATAATAATAAGCATATCCCCCAATTGCACCAAGCACCAAGCCTATGATTGATGGAAGATTGAATAAGCTGCGAAAAAAACTTTTCATAGACTATTTCAATATAATCTGAAACAAAAATAATCTTTTTTACAATAAGATGTATTTATTTCATATATGGCGATAATCTCTTTAACAAATCTTCTTTGCTTTGCAATCCCGAATATTTATCAACTGCAACACCATCAACAAAAATGATTGTTGTAGGGATATACTGAATAGCAAAACGACTCGATAACGCTTTGTTTTTGTCGGTATCTACCTTGCCAATTTTAATTTTATTATGCAAAGAGTCGGCAAGTTCATCAATGATAACACCCTGAACACCACAAGGTCTGCACCACGGAGCCCAAAAGTCAACAAGAACTACACCTTTCTTTATGGTTTTATCGAAATTTTCTGTATTCAAAACAAGCACATTATTCTTTTCGCCTTCAGTCTGGGCAAATACTTGTGAATTTAGAAAAAAGAAAAACGCAATTATAAAGCTTAAAAAGAAATAACGTTTCATGATTTTATTTTTTCGTCAATTTTCAAAAATAATACCAAAAGTAGTATTTTAAACAAAATATCTCTAAAATAAAATTATGCTAATTATCAGTTTTGATTTATAATAAATTAAAACTTTATGCTAATACTGCCAAGCCAGTTTCTGTACGCCTGCGGAAAATATCCGTCAAGAACATAATGTTGTCCGCCATAATAATATCTGTAAGCCCATGCATTCGTTTCGTATTCTTCCGAGAAAATATTACGTAAGGATAATCTGAATGCAATTTCCTTAACAAATTTTGGTTTAATGATATATTCTGCGCTTAAATTAAACACTTTGTACGGGTCAAGCGATCTTTCAATATTTGATGAATTGTCTATATATTGTCTGCTAACATATTTCCCCGTTAATGTAAGTCTTAAATTATTATGAATCAAATAGGAAAAATTTGCCGACCCTGTAAGTGCGGGTGAAAAACTAATGTCGCTTGACTTGTAAAACTCGGTTCTTTGTACCCAAGTATCCCAGTCATCAACAAAAACAGTTAAATCCAAAATCTTATTTACAGAATATGTAGTGTTTCCGCTAAATAAAAGTTTTTTGTTTATTTTCCAGTCCCATATTGCCTCAAGGCCGGCCCTGTAGCTTTTTGGAACATTTACATAAACTGCAGAGCCTATATCGTTGATTTCACCGGTTTGAACCAATTGATCGCGATAGTGCATATAAAACAAATTCAAATTCAAATTCCAGTTATCGCCCGCATAAATATAACCCGATTCATAATCATATAAAATCTCGCGTGTAGGCATTTTACCCGAATCGGCATCAACCATCATATAACGGTTAGGCTCTCTTCCGGCAACACCAAAATATGCATACACTGAATTCTTATTGAAGCTATGCGTAATTCCGGCTTTTGGATTAAAAAAGAAAAACGATTTTTTTATTTTAAAATTTCTCTTGTCGTCTTCGTCGCCTGCAACATCATAAAGTACATTGCGCATCTGTGCATCAGCAAATAATGATGTGTGTTTCCCAATTGCATATCGGGCTTTTGTGTATGCCGAATAGTCATTTTTTATACCAGTATTTCTGTAAAACTCGTGATTTATTTCACTATTGCCTGCATATTGCATCCAGATGACTTTTCCAAAATGATCTCCGCTATACTTATTGGCATTGCCACCAAAATTAACCTGCAATCTTTTTTGGTTGTCGTAATTTGCCGAAAAAACCAGCCCGTAAAAATAATTGTCCATCATTTTGCGACGAATCAGGTCGGTACGTCTGATTGTGTCATTGCCAATGATTATATCAGGTAGCAGATACTCGGAAAATTGCTTGTTTTCCTTGTATTGCTCATAAAAACCATTACCCGTAATCAAAAAAGCCGTTGCCGAAGAGCTCCATTTAAGTGAATGCTGATTTGACAAAACAAGATGAAAATGATTCTGAACATACTTGTCTATTTCATTTTCATACGAATATGGATTATATGTACGATTTGTTTTCAAAGAATCTTTAGGAACTCCCTCCCATGCCTGATAAGTTGTTTCTCTTCCGTGCATCACCATCATTCGTAATAAAGATTTTTTTCCATACCAGGCTATATTTGTTTGCAATGATTGTAAATCGGCATAAGCTCTGTCAATATATCCGTCGGAATGCAATAATGAGACTCTGCCATCAACAATCCAGTGGTTATTCAATAACCCGGTTCCAAAAATTGCATTTGTGCCTAAAGTGCCAAAAGAACCAGCTCTAAAATTAAGCATTGCAAAAGGATTTGGCTTGTAGCCGTGAGTTGAAACATTTATAGAACCTCCAAAAGAAGCTGACCCGTTTGTTGAAGTTCCAACTCCTCTCTGTACCTGAATTTCTTCGCTGGATGATGCCAGGTCAGGAACATCAACCCAATACACAATGTGAGATTCCGGATCGTTATAAGGAACTCCGTTAATTGTTACATTAATGCGGTTTTGGTCAGTCCCGCGCAAACGAAAAGCCGAATAGCCTATTCCAGCTCCTGCATCGCTTGTGGTAGTAACAGAAGGCAAATTTTCCAGCATAATCGGCATATCGGTTCCATTATTTATTCTTTCGATGCTGCGCGGTGTCAGGTTGCTGTATGTTGCAATATCCTGTCCGCCAAGTTTAATGGCTCTGATAACAATTTCGTTGCTAACTACGGTAGCAGGCTGTAACAAAAATTGCAGTCCTGCTTTTGGCGCTTCATTCAAAATTAATGTGTCAGAAGTATATCCAATATATGACACTACAATTTTAATAGGAAACGATAATTTGGTAACAAGGCTAAAAGATCCGTCCACAGAAGAAAACGTGCCCGTGTATGAGTCGGCAATAACAACGTTTGCACCGGGCAAAGCCATATCATTGCTTCGGTCTTTTACCTGACCTGATATAACGACTTTCTGTCCAAAAGCAACAAATAAAACTGTTGAAAAAACAATAAAAACAAAAACCTTTTTCATTTTGTAACTTTTTTATTACAAATGGTAAAGGGGTGGAAAACCATTTAAAAAATATTTACTAAACCTCCCTTCGCCGGTATTATCCGTATCAGGTTATAAGGGTTTATTCTCAGCCCTTGCATTAAGAGCACCCCTATTTTGAGACAATGCAAATATACAATTAATTTAAATATTCAAATCAGAATTAAGAAATTCCTAAACCATTTTTAAAGAACAAAGTTTTATTTGGCAAAATACTTTAATGTCCTGCTTATCTTTTCACTTTCGATGGAAATTAAATACAGTCCGCCATGTTCAGGGCTGAATGGTATTTCTATCTGGTTATTTCCACCATAAAAGGTCATTTTACTTTTATATAATACCCTACCTGTAATATCAGTCATTTTCAAGGAATAATAATCGGCCGGGAAATGGCTAATACTTACTACAGGAAAGTTCGCGCTGTTTTTAAAAACAAACATTGATGCGTTTTCAGATTCATCAATACCGGTTGCAACACCATTATAGCTAAATGTAAAACCCGATTTTGTAACCGACTCGTTTGCTTTAAAAACTACCATAGCCCTGGGTGAATTAATAAAAAACGATTGCGGAATGGTATTTCCCGAAAAGGATGCTACCTGTACATATGAAGGATATTGATAGAAAGTTAGAAAATCGTAATCTTGTTCTAAATCGAATTCGGAGAAATTTATCATTATACCTGCTGCATTTTCAGGCTCAATCCTCCATCTGCATATTGAGTTATTGCTGTAATTATAGCTGTTGCTCCCATCGTTAACAATGCCGGCAGAATCATTTCTAATGTCAAGGATACTACAAAACGAAGGTGTATATACATAATAATCAGCATGAAATCCATTACCGGTAACCGAGCCATTTGAGCTAAATGTAACAAAAACTCTGTTTCCCGGGACCTGAACGGAAAAATTATCATTTATTCCGCTGTAGGTTCCTATTATTGGAGCAGATGCATCAACACCCTGATGAATTGTAACAACATCATTTCCTTGTTCCGTACGTAAATATCTGAATTCAACAACAATGTATTCAACGCTGTCTTGTGGCTCAATTAACCATGAACAATTTTGATTGTTTAAATAACCTGACAAGCCATGACCAATTTGCAAGCTTCCACTATTGGAAGTCATTTGAAAATTACCGCAAGAAGCAGGATAAGTAGCTGCAGCAGGATAGCAATTTATAAATGCCTGCTGTCCTGTAGAGAAATTATATGCAGGATTTAAATTATTAATATAAAAATATCCGTTAAAACTGCCACTCCAGCCCCAGTTAAAATGAAACATGTTATCCACATACCCGTCGCACACGAAAGCATGACCAGAGCTGGCATCAAATCCTGCATAAGCCATTGGGTAACCTGCATTTAGCTGGGATTTAAGTAAATTAATCCATTCGTTCTCGGAATGATTATCCTTAAACTCCAAAGTTGCACCCTGATTGTAACCAAAATATTGTTTCATGGCATTTAATGCATCGTGCATATAAGCTCCCGAACCATGAGGGCTATACATCATATCTACAGCCACTCCACAATCGTACTGAAGTTTTGCAGCGTCATAATTAACCGAAGATACTTTATACGGCATTTGTTCATAATTATAATGACTCTGCGAAAAATCAACACTTAAATATCCATAGCTTGAATAATAGCCATGAGAACCCGTTGGCTGAACAGGATACCTGTAGTAATACATTACCATCGCCATTGCTGTAGCAACACAACCGGCATATACACGGTTGCCCGGGCCTTCATTATCATTAGGACACAAAAAATTATACGGAAAATCCTGATCCCATAAACAAGTTAATAACTGACTTACAGAGTAACCTTTAGTTGGCATATAAGCGCCATTCAACAACATATTCCATTCTTCTTCAATTTGCTTATCAGCCATTATCGAATTCTCACGAACATAAGAAATTTGCTGTATAAATGATTCAAGCATTGCTAAGAAAGAATCAGGAAGGTCTTTTCCTGAAAAAACAGATTCATTTGAATATCCCAAAACAGGAATTACATTGTCATCTCCTGCAATTATAATGAACCCTTTATTATCAAAATTGAAAATATACAGCAAGGAATCTGCCTTATCGTTAAAATTAAAACGAACTAATTTTGATTTATCAGAAATTAGATTATTCTTCTTAAGGAAAGTATTTGCCGCAATATAAGCTTGTTCTAAACTTATAGGTGCAGAGATAAGCCGAAAAGCAAAAAACAAGGTTAAAACAAAAATAAAAAGTTTGTTCATTTCAGTGATGTTGAATTACAAAGTTAGTAAAACCTATTCTATTATAAGTTTTTGCCACACATTTCCATTATCCGAAATTATGCCAACTGAATATAATCCCGATGAAAAATCCTCTGTGGAAATAGTTATTTTGTCGTCATTAAATTTTTGTTTATATACAATACGACCACTATAGTCCACTATTACAGCTATTCCGTTTTTTATATCGCTTCCCGGAATAATATTTATAAAATCACTACTTGGGTTTGGATAAACCAACATTGTGTATCCATCAGGTTTCTCTTCCAAATCTGTGGTTGTTGTATAATGAATTTTGAATCCATTACCAACAATGGAACTATTTGACTGGAAAAGAACCAGTATTTTAGAAGTAGGGACTGTAATGGTAGTAGGATTATCTCCTTTATGATATTCACCAATAAGGGCTGAAGTTTCTGAATTTGTAATTTTAACATAATCGTATTGGTCTCCCATGTCAAATTCTAAAAAATTCAATGTGATGGAAGTAGCACCCACAGGCTGTATTTTCCATCTGCAAAAACTTGAATTGCCATAGGTTTTATTAGGTCCGCTTCCATCATCAAAAGTGTCGGTAGGGGTGGTTAAAGTTACCATCCCCGAGCAACTGATTGGAACATGACCTTCATAGTTCAATAAAAAGCCCTTATTGTGATTTACGGTATTTGATTTAAACTGAATAAATACTTTACTGCTGTTTACATTAAAACTTGAAGGCAATGTACTGCCTGTAAAAGCACCGGCCAAAGCGGCAGAGGCATTGCTGCCTGCAAAGATTTTCAATGTGTCATCAGTTGACAAATTAAATTCTTCAAAAGTAATTTTGAAAAAGTCGCATTCGGCAACAGGGTTTATCAGCCATGAGCAATTGCAATTTGCTTCATAATTATCTGCCGGACCACTTCCATCTTCAATTGTGCCAAAAGTAGATGTTAAAACTTTATTGCCTGAACATCCGTAAGGATATGAGGCAGTAGGAGGATAAATGCTTTCAACGCATTGCTGACTACCTGTGAAATCATATCCCGCCGGATTTAAAGCATTCAGATAAAAATATCCATTAGCGCTTCCTGTCCAACCCCAGTCAAAATGAAAATAATCTGTACCTTCATACCCATCCATAATAAAAGCATGACCGCCTTCAGAACCTGAGCCCGAATAAATTATGGGTCTTTTAAGATCCAAGTTTGACCGCATCATTGTAGCCCATGTTGTAGCATTATAGGTCATTTTGCTCTTATAATTAGCACTGGCATAACGAAATTTGTTTTTAAGTGCAGGGGGAACATCCCATGAATATGCGGCTGAACCATCGGAACCAAAGCTCATATTTACAGAAACTGCGCAATGATAAGATAGCTTAGCAACTTCGGGCATTGGAAAAGCCGGAGCACCGGCCATTTCTTCATAAACATAGGTTGTTGCTCCAAAATTTACATATTGTGTTCCATATCCAGAAGCATTATAAGAATTTGTTCCCTGCCCTACTTTTGGAAATTGATAGTAATAAATTACCTGAGCCATGGCAGTTGCAACACAACCAACCAATGCCTTCCCATTAGCATTTGACGGACACATTTCGTTGTAAATTCCTTCCTGCCCCCATCTTGAACGAAGGAAAGGAGCAACAGCTTTAGTTGATTGGTATGGGTTGTTAGCGGCATTTTCCGAAAGCAAAAAATTCCACTGAGATTCAATTTCATCGTTAGAACGAATATAATTTTGTCTGTAATATTTTATCTGGTCAACCGCATTTTGCATCCAATATGCGAAGTTTGAATTCCATTCCATATCAGGAATGTAATCGCTGGTGCTGTATCCGATAATAGGGGTTGCTGATTTATCGCCTGAAACAATAACAAAACCACCCGAAGGATTATTAAATATGAAAATTTCAGGGCTAATACCGGGTGCCATAGGTACAGCCACCGATTCAAGTTCGCCCGGATTTAAAGGCAAAATTGCGTTTTTGGCATTTAGAATGTTATAAGCTGCATAGCGTGCGGTTTTTTCGGAAACAATCTGTCCATTAAGATTATAAAAAGAAAATATTGACACGCACAAGAAGAAAAGTACAATAGATTTTTTCATTTCGAAAGAGTTTCAAATTTAAACATGTATAGATGACAAAAATAAATGAAAATTGTTGCAATAAAGGATAAAAATTTAATTATTTTCGCAAAAAAATAACTTTATAAGCCGAAAATGAAAAAATTAATCATAAATGCGGCAGCATTGGCGGTTGTTGAAGATATGCCTGCATCAAAAGCTTATTGTGGCAATGAAATGAAAAAAATCAATACCATTGAAAATGCTTTTATTTTGCTTGATGGAAATAAAATCTGCTCTTTTGGCGAAATGAAAGACATTTCATCAATAAAGCAAAATAATTCAATATCCGAAGAAATTGATGCAAAGTGCGGTTTTGTTTTACCGGGGTTCTGCGATTCGCATACCCATATTGTTTTTGCAGGCTCCCGTGAGTCTGAGTTTGTTGATAAAATAAATGGCTTGTCATACGAAGAAATTGCAAAACGCGGAGGAGGAATACTGAATAGTGCTGAAAAACTTGGTAATACCGGCGAAGACGAATTATTCGAAGCTGCAAAAAAAAGAATTATTGAAGTAATTAATCATGGCACAACAGCTTTGGAAATTAAAAGCGGTTATGGTTTAACTCCTGATAGCGAAATTAAAATTCTAAAAGTTATTAAACGATTAAAAGAATATTTTCCAATCCCGATAAAAAGTACTTTCCTTGGAGCTCATGCCATTCCAAAGCATTTTCGTGATAACAGGCAAGCCTATATTGATCAGATAATAAATGAAATGCTTCCGGTAATAGCAGAGCAAAAGCTTGCCGATTATGTAGATGTGTTTTGCGACGAAGGCTTTTTCACAACAGAAGAAACCGATTTAATATTAAAATCTGCGGCAACCTATGGTATGAAGCCAAAAATACATGCTAACGAAATGGCCAATTCAGGCGGAGTACAGATAGGAATAGCAAACAATGCAGTTTCGGTTGATCATTTGGAGCGGATAGAAACAGAAGAAATTGATGCCTTGCTCTCAAGCATCACAATGCCCGTGGCTTTGCCCGGTGCTTCTTTTTTCCTGCGTATTCCTTATGCACCCGTTCGCAAAATGATTGACTCGGGTTTGCCGGTTGTTCTGGCATCAGATTTCAATCCTGGTTCAAGTCCCGGCGGAAATATGCAGTTTATTATGTCTTTGGCTTGTATTTATGGCCGCATGCTGCCCGAAGAGGCACTGCATGCCGTTACCATTAATGGCGCTTTTGCCATGGAAATGCAAAACGAATACGGAAGTATTTGCCCCGGCAAAATTGCAAATCTGATTATAACAAAAGAAATCCCTTCCCTTGCCTTTATGCCATATTACTACAGTTTTAACAAAATTGACAAGGTTATTATTCAAGGGGAATTATTTGACTCTTCAAAATATTAAAACAATAATAATTACACAATGAAACAGATTATTGAATGTGTTCCGAATTTTAGCGAAGGACGCGATTTAACGGTTATAAAACAAATAACAGATGTTATTGAATCATGCAAAGGCGTGCGGTTGCTCGATGTGGACCCGGGTGCAGCTACAAACCGCACTGTAGTAACTTTTGTAGGTTCGCCGGATGATGTGATTGAGGCTGCTTTTTTAGCCGTAAAAAAAGCTGCATCACTTATTGATATGTCAAAACATTCAGGTGCTCATCCGCGTTTTGGCGCTACTGATGTTTGTCCTTTGGTACCTGTTGCCAACATAAGCATGGAAGAAGTAGTGGAATATGCACGCAAACTTGGAAAGAGAATTGGCGAAGAACTGAAAATTCCGGTATATTGTTATGAGAATGCGGCATTCTGTCAAGAGCGCCAAAACCTGGCTTATTGTCGCTCAGGTGAATATGAAGGGCTGAAAGAAAAAATCACAAAACCCGAATGGAAACCTGATTTTGGACCTGCTGAATTCAATTCACGCAGCGGAGCTACAGCAGTGGGAGCACGAGATTTTCTGGTTGCAATAAATTACAACCTCAATACCACAAGTACACGCCGTGCAAATGCCATTGCTTTTGATGTTCGCGAAAAAGGCCGCCCTAAACGCGAAGGCAATCCAATTACTGGCAAAATAATGAAAGATGAAAACGGCAATGATATAATCATTCCCGGAACACTTAAGGCTACTAAAGCAATTGGCTGGTTTATAGACGAGTATGGCATTGCACAAGTAAGCATGAATATAACCAATATATCGGTTACTCCGGTACATATTGCCTTTGATGAAGTAAGTAATAAAGCAGCTGCCAGAGGAATAAGAGTTACGGGTAGCGAAATTGTGGGGCTTGTTCCTAAAAGGGTTTTACTTGAGGCGGGTAAATATTATTTGACAAAACAACACCGTTCTCTCGGCGTATCCGAAGATGAACTTGTTAAAATTGCCGTAAAAAGTATGGGGCTTGATGATCTTAAGCCTTTCAATCCTAAGGAAAAAATAATAGAATACATGCTTGAAGCCGAATCAAGCGAAAAGAAACTTGTTGACATGACTTGTGTAGGTTTCGCCAATGAAACAGCAAGCGAATCTCCGGCTCCGGGCGGTGGTTCTATTTCGGCTTATATGGCCTCTTTGGGTGCCGCTTTAGGCACAATGGCGGCAAATTTAAGTTCACACAAGCCGGGATGGGACGACAGATGGGAGGAGTTTAGCAAGTATGCAGAAATCGGACAAAAACTAAAAGACGAGTTGATGCATCTTGTTGATGAAGACACAAGGTCTTTTAATAAAATTATGGAAGCCATTAATTTACCTAAAGGTACTGCTGAAGAAAAAGCTGCCCGCAAAGCTGCAATGCAGGCAGCTACTCAATATGCAATAGAGGTGCCTTTTAAAACCATGGAAAAAGCAGCTGAGGTATTACCACTATGCAAAGCAATGGCTGAAATCGGAAACCCAAACTCCGTTTCCGATGCCGGTGTTGGCGCTTTAGCCGCTACAGCAGGAGTTCGAGGCGCATTTCTAAATGTTAAAATCAATGCCGGAGGTATCGAGGATAAAGAATGGGCTAATAAAATCATAGCAAAAGCTCAAATAATCAATGATAATGCAATTAAGCTCGAGGCCGAAATCATGGCACAGGTTGAAAAAGTTTTGGCAAGTTAAGTCTGAGCAAGCCAATAATTAGCTTTATCACAACTATAAAAAAAGGTTCAATATTTTTAATTGAACCTTTTTTTAATATTATTTAATTACTTATTCAGCTACGACTATTAATCCAAAGCAATGGTAAATGAACCTTTATTTCCTGCGGTGCCATTAAAAGACTCATCAAAAGTTCCTTTTTTTGCGCTTGTCCACGTCATGGTGTATTTATCTGTTCCTCCCACACTAAAAGTTAATACAGAAGAATTTTTACCCGATTTTGAGTATGTGAACGGAAAATCGTCAACTCCTGTTAAAGCTGCCATGCCACTGCTTGAAATGGTCGAAAAATACCACTCATTGGTTGGGCCCCCTGTTTCAGCTAAAGTTAATGTTAATTTTCCCCATGATGATGTTGCAATTGCATAATCTGTAGTTGCATCATCCGGATTGTCGGTGTCTTCTTCGCATGCTGTAAATAAAAACGAAAAAGCAAATACTAATGCTAATAAATAAAGTAATTTTTTCATAATCAGTAATTTTTCACAAATATAAATTTATTTCAACATAAACAAAAAAGCGATTTGTTAAAACCGCTATAATTTAGTTAGATTACAAAATAATTAAGCTTTCCTTTCAAAATCACTCAATTGCAATTGAACGCGTTATTTTTTCAATCCATTCAACTGTTCTGGCATACTGAGTTTTGTTGATAATGTCAATGTTATCGGATGGCAAATGTAAATTCTGATGAGCATTGGTATTTACAAAATACAAACCGTTAATACCTGCCTGGTAAAATGGTTTTAAATCAGCTCCGCCACCACCCCATGTATTCTTGGAAACCTGCCAGTTATTTTGCTTTGCAATATCTATGGAAAGATTCCACAAATCCGGTGACGAAAGTCCATTTCCCGCCATTAAAGAATCGCCGCAACCAATACAATCAATATTAAAAACGGCATAAATATCTTTTTTGGGCATTGGCAAATTGTTCACAAAATACTCAGACCCGTCAAGCCCTTTCTCTTCACTGCCAAAAAGTACGAACAACACAGACCGTTTTAAATTTTCTTTTTCTGAGGAAAATATCCTGGCCAGTTCCAATACAGCAGCGCTTCCTGACGCATTGTCGTTAGCTCCGGGATAATATACTGTTTTCCCAATTGATCCAACATGGTCTATATGAGCGCAAATTATAACAAATTCGTTTTTTAACTTAGCATCATTGCCCGGCAACATGGCAATTAAATTATTTGTACTCCCGTTTTTATTATAAGTTGCCTCCACAAAAACAGAAATCTGGTTTGAACAGGAAACACTTTTTGGTTTTTTATGCAAATCAATATCAGATTGCAATTCCTTTAAAGTATAACCTGTACCCTGTAAAAGTAATTCTGCTTTTTCAACCGAAAGCTGTATCTGGGGCAAATCTTCATGCATAACTCCTGCACCGTGCATCATGCTGCCAATAGGTTTTTGTGGAAATTTCTGATTAGGTTGGGATACAAAAATTACAGCTTTAGCTCCATGCCTGTAGGCATTATCCGACACTCTTCTGATTGAATACTCAGGTAATACGTCTTTTAAAAAAGGCGGATTCGACTTAAATACCATTACCACCTTGTCTTTTACATCAATATCAGAAAAATCGGAATAATTGTCTGAATCGACTCCGTAACCGCAAAACACTACAGGAGCTTTTACATTACCGCTACCGGAATAACCGCGCACTGAAAAATCAACGCCAGGTATCAGCTTATCACTACCATTTTCAGAGTATATAATGACATCAGCAGAATCTATCACATTGGTTTCTATAGATATCACTTGTTGCCATTCATGATTGTTTATCTTTACCAAACCATGGTTTATAAAATAATTTTCGGAATAGTTAATTGCATCCAAAAAACCTTTTGTTCCAGGTAAACGCCCGCTCAAAGCAGGTGAAGAAAAATAGCTGACATGAGCCATCAAACTATCAATACTCACTGACACTGTTTGAGCATGCAAAAATGCAGGTAAAAAGAATATGAAAATTAAAAGCCGCATTAATCGGGAATAACAACAGGGAAATTAGTTTTAAAATCAAAGAATTTGCGGTCTCCTAATATGTGATGCATAAAATCATAATAAGCATCGTTGAAACGAAACTCATCAACTTCGTAATATTCATCCGAAAGTGGTTTATTGCCAACATTTCCCATGTCTATGCTGCCGGTGTTAAACTCCTCAAGCTCAGGATAACTTACCATTTTGCTTATTACTGGCATTTTGCCATAGTCTTCGCGAAGCAAAAGATCTACAACCTTATCTGCCAAAGTAGCGGTCAATTTGCGGTCGTATAAACGACATTCTCCTGAACGTGCAAAGTATCCAATCGACTGAGCTCTTGCATCAATACCTAATTTATGTGAAATCTCGTTAGCAATTACTCCGCTTATGCCACCAAGCCTTGGATGACCATATTCATCAACTTCTGTTGAAGCATAAACAACATCGGTTTTGCCTGATTCGTCATAATACCAGCGCACGCCTTCGGATACAGCTATTATTAGCGATTTTGTTGCGCTTCGCATATAGGCTTCTTTCACAAATTCAAAGAAAAAATCTTTACGGCTTTTATCTATCGGGAATTCGGGAACCAAAATTATATCGGCCTGACCATAAGCAGCCCCACCTGTAAGCCATCCTGCATCACGGCCCATAACTTCAAGTACTAAAACGCGGGAATGGGATTCTACCGTGGTTTTGATACGTTGCGTGAGTTCCATAATGCCTTTTAGCGCGCTTGGATATCCCGGACACAATACAGCCTCTATTTTTTTATTGGAATATTCATGAATGGTTCTCGTACGTAAATCGTTGTCTATTGTTTTAGGAAAACCAATAACAGGAATGCCTTCTGTTTCATATAAGCGTTTTGCGGCACCATTAGTGTCATCGCCACCAATTGTAACCAAAACATCAATTTTGTATCTTTCAATATTC
>CAZJYL010000002.1:0-24144 GCA_964550265.1 uncultured Bacteroidaceae bacterium | reverse complement strand
TTCCACAATAACGGCTTTATTTCCCTTAACAACAATCGGTCGCCTTAATAATTTCAAATTTTCCGAAATGATCTGTGCCCATTCTTCTGTAGAAAACAGCCTGCCCTTAAGTTCTTTTTTGAAATATTCTTCCTGAGTTCTGACCATGTCGGCAACAGGAATATTAATCATTTTGGAAAGTTTTATTATTGTTTTGGCATCAATGCCTGATTTTAAATATTCAATAATTTCAAATTCCTCGGTTTTAGATTTCAACATCTCAAGACCTGCCCTGCTCTTACGGCAGCGGGGATTGTGATAAATATATATTTTCATTTTAATTGTATTTTTTTGTAAACACAAGAACTACACATTATTAAAAAACTATTAAAGCTTTTGGTAAAAGTAAAAAAAATACTTTAAACCTGAATTTGCTGAATGAATTTTAATTGTAAAAAGTTTAAATTTAAAGAATTACAAACAAGTAAAGCTAAAGCATTAGCTTAAATAAAGATTTTTAAAATTAATCACATATATATTAAATCAAAAGGATTTATTTATATTTTTGTACTATAAATTAATTCTTTTTATATATGAAAAAATTTGGGGGGATTTTTTGCATAATCCTTTTTATTATTCTGTCAATTCAAGTTTCAGCAAGCACACGTAGTAGTTTAGCAGTAACAGGTAATTGGAGTAATCCATCCAGCTGGAATGGAGGTATTTTGCCAACGGCAGGCGATACTGTTTATATTGCAACCGGAGCCAATATTACATTAGACCTGAATGTGGCAGTAAAAGCCATACGCATTAATACGGGAGCTACACTAAACATAGGCTCACAAACTCTGTCTTTAACGGGAGATAACGACAAAAATGGCAATGTTTCCATTTATGGCACTTTGAGCATGAATGACGGAACAATAAACCTTACAGGAATTTGGAATAATAACGGAACATTTAATTGCGGTACCGGCACGGTAAATTTTAACGGAAATTATGTACAAGCTATTGAAGGCAGCAGTTTAACCGTTTTCAATAATTTATACAACAACAATCCCAATACCACAGGAACAAATGGAATTTCGGGGCATCCCGTTTCAATTACAATCAAAGGCGATTTTATTCAAAACGGGCAATTCCACCGCAACAGCAACGGAAATCCCGATGCTACAATAATTTTTGATGGCAATACTACATTGTCCGGAGCATACAGCTATTTTTTTAATCATGTAGTTATCAATCCCGGCGCCACACTAAATGCAGGCTCAAAAAATATTATTATTTACGGAAACTGGACAAATAATGGAACCTTTAATTGTGGCACAGGCACATTAACCATAGCTTACGATTCATATTCATCTGCCCAGCCTAATAACCAATATATTTATCAACCAAGCACACAGCCTTTTTATCATATATATGTATCTAAAGGCTCAGGTAGTGTTAAATCGGGAATTTATGCCGGTAATTCTACGGGAGATCTTGTTGTAAATGGAAATTTTTACATCAACAGCGGTACATGGGATGTTAATGGACCAAAAAATTTATATGTTTTTGGACATTTTCAAGTTAATAGTATTGCTAATGCAATATTTTCAGCTTCAAACGGTAATCTTATTCTTAATGGAAACACATTGCAAATACTAAAACCCGGTACAAGTTCTCTTTATAATTTAACAATTTCTAATTCAGGTGCCGGGGCCATGTTGGGTAGTGATGTTACAATATCTAATTCCCTTAATCTCAATAATGGTCTGATTCAAACAAAGAGTGGAACGGGTTTTTATGAAGTTTATTTATCAAATAGTTCGCCCTCAGCTTTAATGCCAGGTTACTCATCTACTAGTTTTATTAAAGGAAAATTCAGGCGTGAATTGGAAAGTGGTGCAGGAACATATATTTTCCCAATCGGACCTGTTAACAGAATTGGCTATATATATCGGCCCGTTACATTAAATCAAACATCTGCGAATGGCGCAAGTAGCATCCTTTTATACGAAGACACTATATCCTCCACTGATTATAAAGCAAGCTGGTGGCTATATATGCAACCTTTCGGAGGTAATCCGACCGGAACAATTACAAATAATTATATTTTCTCCAGTGATTTTCCTGCAGGAACCAACGAATGTGCAATATCGCTAATTCAGGGGACTCTGCCTCCACCAGGTGCATGGACAACACCTTTGGAAACTACAACAGGAGCAGCTTCAGGAACAATAACTTCTTCCTGTCCGGGCACATACTCCCCTTTTGCTTTTATTCTTGGCGAACATATACTTAAAACAAATCCTGATACTATTTGCGAAGGAAACACTGTTACACTCAGCACAGACTGGACGGGTGGATCCGGTACAATTCGCTGGTATGATGCGTCCACCGGTGGCAATTTATTGTTTACCGGGGCCAATTATACTACATCGGTTTTAACCGCAGACACAACTTATTATGTTACTGTTGCAAACACATTAACCAACTGCGAAACACACAGAACTCCTCTTAATGTAACCGTAA
Organism: uncultured Bacteroidaceae bacterium; assembly: GCA_964550265.1. Classification (GTDB taxonomy): domain Bacteria; phylum Bacteroidota; class Bacteroidia; order Bacteroidales; family DTU049; genus GWF2-43-63. Next base: position 21,648 of record CAZJYL010000002.1, on the reverse strand, counting down.
ATGCCACTCCAAACATTTCGATTATACCAAATTCATCAATATGCGCAGGAGATAGCATTGATATAGGCGGACCATCAGTTGCGGGAAACTCCTATAGCTGGACTTCTAATCCTGCAGGCTTTACTTCTTCTTTAGCAAACCCTTCTGTTAGTCCAAGTACAACAACCACCTATTATATTACTCAAGAAATTATTGCTACAGGTTGTTCAAATTCGGCACAGGTTACCATAAATATTAGTCCTCTTCCGGTAGCTCCAACTAGTGCATTTTCCGACCAAAACAACTTTTGTTCAAACAGTATTGACAGCATAAAGCTTTCTGCAGCAGGAGGAAGTGGCGCAACTCTTAACTGGTATTCAAATTCCTGTGGAGGTTCTTTGCTGTCATCAGGGAATAATGTGTTTATAGCAGCACCTAACTCAACAAGTACTTACTATGCAGCATGGGAAAATGTATGTGGCATTTCCGACTGCCAAAGTATTACTATAAACGTATTGCCTTCGCCAACGGCAAATGCGGGAGATCATATAGAAGTCTGCTTCGGTAATCCGGTTAGTGTTAGCGGCTCAGGCGGACCAACATATATATGGTCTAATGGACAAACAAATGCTTCATTCACATATACTCCTTTGAACAATGATACTTTGGTTTTGAGAGTTACCGCATCAAATGGATGTACCGATCAAGACACCATCTTTATTAAAGTAAACCCATTGCCAATCCCTGTTATATCTCCCGATACAAGTATTTGCGAAGGTGATCAGCTTGTTCTGAATGCATCAGGTGGTGTTTCATATAGCTGGAGTTCCGGAGAAACAACGTCTAATATTATCGTAGAACCTACTGTATCAACAACTTATAATGTTACCGTCACAGATGCTAATGGTTGCTCAGCTGATGCAACAACTAATGTTGAAGTATTAAGCACTACTGATATTTTGGTTAGTGTAAATCCCAACGGCACAATACTGACGGGTCAATTGGTTACATTCAGTGTAATGCCCGACACATTGGAACAATACAACTTCTATGTTAATGACATATTGAAGCAATCTTCATCATCCAATATATTTGTTACAAGTAACCTTATTCCGAACGATGTTGTTACAGTAAGTGTGGAAACAAGTGGTTGTCCGACTCCTGACAAAATCATAAAACCCAAAATAATAGAATTTTATAATTCTTTTACACCAAATTCTGACGGTATAAATGACATTTTTATGCAAGGGGTAAACTTAACCATTATAAATCGTTGGGGACAAATACTATATCAGGGCTACGAGGGCTGGGACGGAACATTTGAAGGTGCAGATGTTTCGCAAGGTACATATTTCTTTATTGTTAAACTCAGCGATGAAACAGGAAACGAAAACGAAGTAAAAGGATCTGTTACATTAATACGATAATTTATGAAAAAGCTATATATAATAAGTGTTTTGTTTTTTTGCCTGCTGAACGTTCAGGTATCAGCACAAAATGATTTTCAGTTTTCGCAATACATGTTTAATGAATTGTGTTATAATCCTGCAGTAGCAGCCACATCAAATGATATAAACATTAGCATGCTGGGCCGCCAGCAATGGATGGGTTTTTCGGGGGCTCCATCAACACAGTCTTTGAATGCTCACTGTAATATTGAAAAAATTGGAGGCTTTGGAATAAATATATTAAATGACCAGCTCGGATTTGAACATAATATTAACGCCCGCTTATCCTATGCGCGCAATTTTAAATTAGGCGACACTACATCATTTTGCATAGGAGTTTCAGGAGGAATAGCATCGAGAAATGTTGATGCCGATGAACTAATTTTTGAAAATCCCGCAGATGTAATTTTACCCGGAAATTTAGAAACCAAAACCAAAGGAGATTTTGGAGCGGGGATAGTGTTTCGCACGCATGGATTTTCATTTCTAATATCTTCCACTCATATAACACAATCTCTTACCAAAAGCGATTTTTACAAAATTCCCCGTCACTATTACCTTTCCATGTCGTATCGTTTTAATTTGGGAAACAAGTGGACTTTGACGCCTTCAGTTTTTGCACGTAGCTCTGAATTTATTTCCCAATACGATTTACACATAAGAACTTCTTATGATAATAAATTTTGGTTTGGCATAACATATCGCTGGGACGAGTCCGCTATTTTAATTACGGGAATCAGAGTTACCGACTATTTTGGAATTGGATATGCAGGTGATTGGATTACGGGACCGGCAGCTGCATATTCAAACAGTTCGCATTAACTAATGCTTATAAGTAAAATAAAATATCCTAAACGCAAAGCGGCAGCACCAATGCTTTTTTAAAAACGGCAAAGCAATATTCCAAACTAATACAACAAAAACTTGCTTTATTGAAAGGAGTAAAATTTTTAATTTTATTTACTCCACCACCACTCTCCCATACACAACACCGCTATCCGAGCGCACTTCCAAGAGATAGCTCCCAGCTTCAACATAACTTACATCCAATGTATTATCGCTGTTTACCCGCTCTAATAGCAATTTTCCGGTGAGATCATATAAACGCAGGGTGGTGCCACTTGGTTCAACACCACTGATTGTAATTTGGGTGGTGGCGGGATTCGGATAGATCGACATGAAAACTTCATTTTCATACAATCCTACATTGGTAACCGAAATGATATTCGATGGGTCTGAGTTGCAGCCATCATTTGATACAACTACATAGTAGCTGCCATTTTCTGTTACAATGTAGTACGGATTATTTGCGCCTGCTATCGCGCCATTGTCATCATACCATTGATTTCCATAAGCAGCGATGGAGAACAGTGTGTCAACCTGAATCGAAATGACCGGCGTTGCTGGTTTTTCATTTACCAAAACAGGAAACAATATTTCCGAACCGTTGAAACATACATTTTGTCCGGCTACAGATATGGGACCTGATGTTGCGGTCAAGTCATAGTCAACGAATATTGAATTTACCGAACTGTTTCCGCTGACCCCGGATGGTAATACCCATACATAAGAGGTTGCATTTTCAAGGGGTGTTACCTGATACATCACAGCGCCATCGCCCTGGCACACTATGCTGTCGCCGCTGATGATGCCGATGCCAATTGTACCAATAACATCTATCAGCAATGTATCCGATTTGTTTCCGTCATTTGATGAAACAACAATTTGCGCATTCCCTGCTGATAATACATGAACAAATGCACTGTCGGAGAAAGCAATTGTGTCATTTAAATTCAGAACCGAATAAGTAGAATCGTCAACATAAGGTGGGGAAAATGTCACTTCCAATATTGCCGAATCGCCCTGACATATTAAGTTTGATGCAACAGTAACAGAAATAGAATCAGGGCGTATCCACTGATAGGCACCGATACTGACGCTGTCTTTGCGTAAATATCCACGCTGATCAAGCGAATCAAGATACAGCGGATTGCCCAGACTCTTTGCAGGATTAAAAGGAACATTCTTTAAACGCATGGTGGGTGTGGGACCACCGTTGAAAGCGAGAGTGTCGAGCCAAAGTGAGCTATTTGGAATACTGTCTGAAAGAATAATGCTTTTATCTGATCCAACTAAAGTATTACCAAGTATGGAGTATTTAGCGCTTACTAAAGGATCTGTTAATGAATTATATAATACTTTTACTATTGAATTATCGCAATTGATGCTATTTACATTGAGAACACTACCACCACCGCCCAAAACGCCGACAGTAGAGTTTTTAACATTCACACGAGAGTTTGTAAATACCCATATTTTTCGTTCTATAGTCGAGTTGATTAAATTAAGCAATGATGAAGATTCAACAAAAATATCATCACCCGATACTGTATTATTAAAAAAGCTACAATTTTCAATTTTACCGGAGCTATGTTCCAAAGCAATTGTTCTGGAGTACCCATGATTATTGAAAAACAAACAATTAGAAATGTTATATGTACAACTGGCAATAACCATAGCAGGACCATATCCATTAATTATTACTTCAAAAATGCTCCCGTCTGGCTGGAAAGTAATTTGCTGAATTAAATTACTATCAAATGAAGTATTTTGAATTAATAATTCACTCGTTACATGATTACCGCCCTGAGTAAAGATCCCACCTGCGCGTGACCAAGCGGAATTATTGAAAATCCGGCAATTTACCAATTGAACTTTTGAACCTTTTATAAAAATACCACCACCATTATCATTTATACTAAATGTTCCATGAACTCCATATGTAGAACAACTGGCTCTTCCATCACTAATTGTAACACCTTCAATCATAGTGTACTTATTTGGCAATGACCATCCCCAATAGTGGTTGTTGTCCATGGTTGTAATCACATGATAAGAATTATCATAGGTAACACTTTGATCACCTATCTCGCCGCTTAATACTGTCTGGAATTGCTGATAATCGCGCTGCGAGGTATCTGTATTCTGACTCAGACTACTATATCCACCCAAGACATTTACATTTAATAAATTAAAAGAAATGTTCCTGTCAATGGTTTCAGTTGGCTTGTAAATGCCTTCTGATAAAAATATTGTAATTATATCATTATCAACCCTTGTATTTAAAATATTTAATAAAGTCTGTAGATCGATAGGATCATTCCAACTTGTTCCCGAGCCGGTGATTGGTGCATCGGGTTTAACGAAAAAAGGTCCGTGTGAATTCCATACATGAACTTGAATAGTGTCGGCTACATTTGGATTATCCATCATCTTTCCGATAATCTGGCAATACCCTGCATTAATCATTGAAATTACTCCGGATGAATTTGCAACGGCAACGCTGCTGTCGGTACTTTGCCAGATAATTCTTTTATCCGAGGTATTCCATGGCAAAAAACGATATTGAATCTGATGGGATGAACCTGGAAAGTAATTCAGATTGTTGTTCAAACAATGCAGACCTGATGAAACAATATTTGTTCCACATGTAGATATAAAAGGCTTCTTAATGGTTTTCATTATTGTATCGCCGGGCATAGTCCAGCAAAGCTGAATCATATCTGTATAAACCGAGTCCTGATGGAGAATTTTGAAAAAATACTGTTCGCCTGCAACCAAATATTGTGAAGTGGAATTTAAAAGAAGATTTGTCTGTGCTGAATCATGTTTGATAGCCATCACCGCATGAGCTTCATCATCATCAGGGCTCAGCCAGAATTCACCTTTATCATCACAGCCAAAGTGAAATGAATATAATCCACTGACTCTAGGTAAAATATAACCTCTGATTTGTGAAAAAAAACGATCCATTCCTGTTGAATAATTCTGAGTGTGAATAGAATCAAGTTTTATAATAAAATCAGGCTGTAATGAATCCACCTGACTAAAAGTACCGGATGAAATATTTTTGAACACTTCCCAATCCACTGTATATTCCATGCCTGCTTTTGCTGTCGTTTTAAAAAAAACTGGATTGCTCCATTCGCTGTTTTTTAAAATACAGTTTGATTGCACCTGAGCTACATACGATTGAACTGAAAACAAATTTTGAATTTCCTGATTTATGCCGGATATATTGTTTATTTCGCTCCAGCTATTGTCTTCAATTCTTCGATAGCGGAGATTCCATTGTATTGAATCAATCTGAGGTACCCATGATACAAAAGCTTCATTAGCCAATATTGAATCCACCAGGAAATTGCTTGGTGCTGAACATTCTTCCTGAAAATAAAACTGAATAACAGGATTCGCCATTGACAAGCTTCCTGCTGGTGGGCTGATGGGATCTGGATTTATTATTGGTCCTCCTTGTGACTGAAAAAATATTCCACGATTAACCGAATCCATATTAGATAACCAATAGGTATGATATGGTGCGTACAATGCTGTGTTTTCATCAACCGCAATGACAATGTTTTTTAAACCATCGTACTGAAATGGTGTTTGAAGAATTATATCCCACCAGCCGCTGTCATTTGGAGCTACAACCTGACCTGAATACACCAATGAAAGTGAATCAATATCAATCCAGTCATTAATACTATCAAATTGATTTTTTACAGTAGTGCCTATATATATATTCCACATATTGCTATTGGTAAGTCCCATGAAATTGGCATTTGAAATATAATATCTTATTCTCGTAATAGGCCCCAATGAATCGGACCAATTGGCAGCATTTGTAAATTTTTCTTTACAAATGATCTGTTGAGAATACGTGTACATACTATTTGTTGAAACAGGTATGCGTATTTGAGTGCAATCAGGCGTTCCGCTTTGAATTGTTTGAGCACTAACCAATATGCTCCCGAACAGTATCGATAATAAAAACAATAGTCTATTTTTCATACATTTTGTTTTTCAAATTTGTCATTTTACATTTTTTCAATTTTTCAAAGGATCATCTCAACACACTAATTGTACCATGGTGTTCGTATTCAAGCGAATTGCCGTATTGAAAAATGTAATAATATACACCATCCGTAATATGGTCAGCATTCCATGTATTGTCATAATCTATCATTGAGAATATTTCATTTCCCCAACGGTTGAATAATATAAGTTGGTTATGAATCCCTATGTTGTTTTTTATAAGAAAAACATCATTGTGTCCGTCATTATTTGGGGTGATGACATTTGGAAATACAAGCTGAGAAAGGACTTCAACCCATGTGGAGGCTGAATCGGAGCAACCATTGTTATCAGTTACCCATACTGTATAAAAACCTTCGTCAGTTTCTGTGGCATTTGGAATAGAAATGTATTGACCTGTTGCAGAGAAATTTCCAGGACCTATCCACGACCAAGCTGTAGCGGCATTTGAAGATAATTCAATATCCTGAAATTCGAATACCGGACTATTCGACATAATAGATGCTGCCGGAAGTGGATTAACCTGAACGAATACGTTATTGTTGTTTTTGCACTGATTACTGTCAATGACAACAACAGAATACATCCCCGAATTAGCTGTTGTTGCCGGAGTTATAATGCAGTTCGCCTGATTGCAGGAATAACCTCCCGATCCTGTCCATGAAAAAAACTGGCCGCCTGAAGTATACAAAAACAATGTATCACCTGCACATACAGGCGCATTGGTCGTTGTCATTACTTCAGGTAAGGGATGAATTAGCAATGAAATATAACTCGATTTTTGACAACCGGAATTACTAGTTGCAGTAACATAATACTGGCCTGCCTGACTATATTGAGAAGCGATAAAAAACAAAGTTGAACAAGTATCGGTAAATGAGTTCGGCCCATACCATTGATAGCTTGCGCCACCCGATGCTGAAAATAAAACCGTGTCAAACATACACACTATTGTATCGCCTGAAACATCAAGCGGTGGCAACGGGTTTATTTGAATATAAACTGAATCGGCAATAATGGCACAACCTTCGAGAAACCCGTTCACTGAGTACCATCCAGACTGGGCAGTTGTAGTTGATGGAAATTCAATATGAATAAGGGAATCAATAAATCCATTTGGGCCAGCCCAGGTAAAGACTGAGTTCGGGATGTTATTTACTGAAAGCGAAATTAATTCACCTAAGCATAATATACTGTCATTATTCAAAACACTTATATTAAATTGGTGCTGATTATAATCAGAAAAATATCCATAGCTACAACCACTTGTAACACCACCCTGAATAACTCCCATGTGGAAAACGCCCAATGTGTTATCAATACGGGCAATGCCACCAACAGGAAGATCGGACAAACTGAGTTCTATGCGGGCATACTTCCATTGTCCATTGGTAGCTGGTACTGTATTAAATTGCGATGCTGTAATAAATCCTGCAGCACCATTGAATAAAAACCCACCGGTATATGCACTGTCGGTAAGCATGGTAAGATAAAATGATTCGGATGACGAACGCGAAACAGATACAGATCGTGAACCTGTGCAATGAACCGATGGAAGAATACTTAAACTAACTTCGCATCCAAATCCGGATAAATGAAAAACAGAAATAGGGTCAGAACTTGTAATATACGCAGCGTCTGCGTTCCCCATATTGTATTGATAGGTTTGCCCCGCATTAAGTGATGTGATCAAACTATTATTGACGTATATATCGGTGCCATCCTGTGTCGCCATGATAAAGGCAGCATCATAAGGTGCATTCAAAAAACCACGAACCAGAATATATTCATTACCCAGCATAGAAACAGGAATTATCTGATCGCCGCCCAAATCGCCACAACCGCCAAATGGCATTCCGGACATAGTATCATCTTTCACAGTTATAGCAATCGGTTTATTTGAAGTTACAATTGTTCCTGCCGGACGCAAAAATGCGAGCTGACTTACCGCTTGTGCAAAATACGTTTGCCCTTCGTTTAGTGTAATCGTGAATGGAATGTCGGCCGGATGTCCAACCAAATCCTGTGTTGGTGTGATTGTAACAACTGTATTATCTTCAGTCGCAACAATATCAAAACCTGCATATGCCTCAGGAACAAGACCAGCACCGATATCGAGATATGTTTGCATGGGTATCATAAATGAAGTCCCCAACGCGTTTTGACCTTTCAAAGAAAACATTTCAGGATTGAATGTTGAGTGCTGATCATAATATACAAACACAGGCGAAGTTCCTGTAATTTTCAACCCGTAATTTAAAACAGTATTTGCCGGCTTGTTTTCAATACTTTCTATAGATGCAGTCAAATCAAAAAACTGAGTGGTATTGGCTGGAATAGTTGCTGTAATTGGGGCAAAAGACAGATTTGCCGGCTGCCTTATGATAATGTCACTTTCCTGATCCGATGTTGAAATGCATAATCGGATTGGCCGGTCGGAATGCCCTGCTGACGTCTCAGGTGCAACAAACCAAAAGGAAGTGTCATGCTGTGCAAAACAAGTTGTATAAACAAAAAAGAAAAAAACAATGAATGGAAAGAATTTAAAATAACGCATCGATTAAATTATTACACCTAATTATTTTCGCTGAAAAATCAATATAAAAGTTGTATCGGGATCAATGATCGGCTAATAAAAAATTGCTTATGCGCTAAATCAAGTATTATATTTGAAATAACCAACTTTATCGTCAAAAGGCACAGCATTTTTATTTTCATATTAAGTTTTAGTTGATTAAAATAAAACATACACAAATATACATTTTAATTTTTTTAAATTTACATGAACAAAAACAAATTATTAAACGAGCTACTCTCAAATTTACATTTTTTATCACTAAATATATTTTACTTTTTTTAACTTTCTATATATGAAGTGGACTGACCCCATCTATGCTTTCGAACCATCTATTCCACTATCAAAACGCTAATACTTTTACTAGTCGTTTCCTTTTCCTTGTCCATTTGCATTTTTTGTGCTGTATTTAATTAATACTATCTTATCTAAACACATATTACGGCAATTAAGTTTTCTTATGTTTTTACTACTTTTGTAATTCATTGCAAAAAAATTGAACACCTATCTCATCCATATCAAAGGCCTGGTACAGGGAGTCGGTTTCCGTCCGTTTATTTATAGGGTTGCTTCTGAATTTTATCTGAAAGGCGAAGTCGAAAACCGTAACGATGGAGTTTTTATTAAAATTAACTGCGATGAAAAAACATTGAATGATTTTGTTCAAACTGTCCGCAATACTGCTCCCCCTGCCTCTTCCATAGAATCTGTCGAAACCCGCCAGACAGAATTTATTGATTTTGCTGATTTTCAGATTGTAAAAAGCAACTCGGTATCCGACTTTGTAACTGATGTCAGTCCGGACATTGCAGTTTGCAACGATTGCCTCCACGACATGAAAACACAAGCCAACAGAATAGATTATCCTTTTATCAACTGCACCAATTGCGGACCACGCTTCACTATTATACAAGACCTGCCTTATGATCGTGAAAAAACCACCATGCGTGAATTCATTATGTGTGACGATTGCCGCAAAGAATACACCGATGTTCACGACCGCCGGTTTCATGCACAGCCGGTAGCATGTTCTGTTTGCGGGCCCGAATACACTCTGCATTTAAATAGTGAAACCATTAAAGGAACTGAAACCATTCTTAAGCAACTTGGAGAGCTTTTTCAAGCAGGAAAAATTGTTGCAATAAAAGGAATCGGAGGCTTCTTTCTGGCTTGTGATGCGTTGAATGAAGATGCTGTGCAGCGGCTTCGCAAGCTCAAAAACAGAGAAGGAAAACCTTTTGCCGTTATGTTTTCGTCGCTTGACAAATTAAAGGAATATGCGCACGTGGAAGCTGTTGAAGAAAAATCGCTTACCTCGCTCAAACGCCCGATAGTACTGCTTAACAGTAAAAAGGAACTTGCACCGTCGGTGTGTGTGGGATTCGGAACAGTAGGTGCCATGCTGCCTTACATGCCATTACACTATTTGCTGTTTGAAAAAACAAATCTGGATGTTGTAGTTCTTACAAGCGGCAACATTTCGGAAGAGCCGATAATTATTGATAATTCAGTAGCGTTAAATATTCTTACAAAAGTTGCGGATGCTGTTGTAACATACAATCGCGACATACACAATCGCGCTGATGATTCCGTTGTAACAGTTGTAAATGAAAAAGAACGTGTAAGCCGTCGTTCACGCGGATATGCACCGGCTCCTGTGAACCTGAAATTGAATGTTGATGGAATTATGGCTACAGGAGCCGAACTGGTAAATTGTTTTGCCATTGGTAAACAAAATCAGGCAATATTAAGTCAGCATATTGGCGACCTGAAAAATTTAGAAACTTATGCCTTCTACGTCGAAAGCATTGAAAGATATAAAAAGCTTTTCCGGTTTAATCCTACGGTAATTGCTTGTGATTTTCATCCCGATTATTTATCTACCAGATATGCAGTTGAAAGCGGATTAAGGCAAATTAAAGTGCAGCATCATCATGCTCATATAGCCTCCTGCATGGCCGAGCACGGCCTTATTGAAAAGGTAATAGGCATCAGTTTTGACGGTACGGGATTGGGAGACGATAATAATATCTGGGGTAGCGAATTTTTTATTTGCGACTTAAAGGAATACAATCGCTTTGGCCATTTCGAATACATAGCTCTTCCGGGTGGCGATAAAGCCAATTCAGAACCATGGCGTATAGCTGTTTCATACTTATATAAATATTTTGGCGCAGATTTTATAAATTTCAATCTGCCTTTCCTTAAGGATATAAGCTCTTCTTCATTATCAATAATATGTCAGGCAATCGATAAAAAAATCAACTCTCCCCTGAGTTCAGGCTCAGGCCGCCTGTTTGATGCCGTAGCTGCGTTAATTAATCTTTGTACTGTGAGTAAATTTCATGCCGAAGCTCCAATGCGACTGGAATCTGTATTAGATAAAAATATCGATGAATCTTATCCGTATTTAATTAATAATAACGTGATTGGATTTGAACCAACATTTAATGCGATAATAAATGATATTTACAAAAAAACAAGTTTGTCAGTAATTTCGGCTAAGTTTCACAATATGATAATTGAAGCCACATTGAAAATGGCTACAATAATCAGAAACGAAACAGCATTAAAAAAAGTGGTATTATCCGGTGGAACATTTCAAAACAAATATCTGCTTACAAAACTTGAACGCAAGTTGATTTTAAATAAATTTCAGGTTTATTCACATAGCAGAATTCCCTGTAACGACGGAGGTTTGGCGCTTGGGCAACTTGTAGTGGCTTCTTTACAGCAATAGAATTACATAGTTAATCTATTATCCTGCTTTTATTTTTTCTTACTACCTTTGTGTGTTAAACCAATACACAACGTACTATGTGTTTAAGCATCCCATCACAAGTTATCAGCATAAATGGCGACATGGCTACCGTTTCGGTTGGCGGTACCGAATACAAGGCTTCGCTTCAGTTACTTAATGATGTAAAAGTTGGCGATTATGTATTGTTGCACACAGGCTTTGCCATCCAAAAAATAAGCGAAGAAGAAGCACTCGAATCGCTGAAGGTTTTTAAGGAATTTGAAGATCTTAACGAACAAATCAAGCCTGAACTGGATATTTGATTTTTCCGACTTTGCAGATGCTGCCTGTAGTGAATAATGAAATTGTTATATATCAACCTGATGAAAAGTCTTCCCGGCTTGAGGTGAGACTTGAGAATGAGACTGTATGGCTGACCCAAACTCAGATGTCTGAGCTTTTTCAAACATCTAAGAATAATATAACTTTGCATATTGGAAATATCTTTAAAGAAAAGGAACTTACGGAAAATTCAGTATGTAAGGATTCCTTACTAACTGCTGCTGATGGAAAGCGCTACAAAACAAAGTATTATAATTTGGATGTCATTATTTCAGTCGGTTATCGCGTCAAATCAAATCGCGGAACCCAATTCCGTATCTGGGCAAATAAAGTACTGAAGGACTATCTACTGAAAGGTCATGCCATCAATCAGCGCTTTGAACGAATTGACAATGACATTCATTTTCTAAAACACAAAAATGAAATATATAGACGAATACCGCAATAAGGAACTGGTGGACAAACTGGTGCATCAGATTAAGGCTGTCAGCAAAAAGGAAATTGTACTAATGGAAGTTTGCGGTGGGCATACATGGGCTATTCAAAAATTTGGCATCCCTTCTCTTTTACCCGAAAACATTCATCTTGTTTCGGGTCCGGGCTGTCCTGTTTGCGTTACCGACCGCCGCTTTATTGATCACTCTGTTGCGCTAAGTCGCGTTCCGGGAGTAATCATTACAACTTATGGCGACTTAATTCGTGTTCCCGGCTCTACATCTTCGCTGGCAAACGAAAAAAGCAAAGGCGCCGATATCAGAATAGTTTATTCAGTACTAGATACGTTGAAAATCGCAAAGGAAAACCCTTCGAAAAAAGTTGTTTTTCTAGGAGTTGGTTTTGAAACAACAACACCTCCAAGTGCAGTTGGAGTTATTAATGCTAAAAACGAAAAACTAAACAATTTTTTCTTGCTCAGTTCGCATAAAATAATGCCGCCTGCAATGGAAGCATTAATTGACAGCGGAGTGGCGATAAATGGATATATAGCGCCTGGTCATGTTAGTGTGATTACAGGTTCAAAAATATACAGTTCTTTGCCCGATAATTACCATGTGGGATGTGTTGTGTCAGGATTTGAACCCGTTGACTTATTGCAAACTATTTATATGCTGGTTAAACAGCACGAAGCCAATGATTATAAGGTTGAAATTCAGTATAGGCGCGCGGTAACACATGATGGCAATATTAAAGCCCAGGAGGCAGTTAATGAAGTCTTTGCTTTGCGTAATGATTGGTGGCGCGGATTAGGAACACTTCCCAACAGCGGCCTCGGATTAAATGAAAAATACAGCGAATTTGATGCTGAAAAAATGATTCCGGTATCAGTTGAGCCCACGCGCGAAGACAAAGGCTGTATTTGCGGAGAAATTTTAAAAGGATTGAAAAAACCTATAGACTGCAAATTGTTTGGTAAAGTTTGCACAACATCAAACCCTGTAGGTGCCTGCATGGTTTCGCACGAAGGCGCCTGCAATGCTTACTTCAGATTCAATAAATAATGGAAAAAAATATTTTACTCGGACATGGCAGTGGCGGACGTTTGTCGCATGAATTAATTACCGAAATATTCTACAAACATTTCGGTAATCCTATACTCGGTCAGCAAAGCGATTCTGCAGTAATTCCTTGTGAGGGGGAGTTTTTGTCGTTTACAACCGATTCTTATGTTGTAACACCTGTTTTCTTTAACGGAGGAAATATCGGCAAATTAGCTGTTTGCGGTACTGTAAACGATCTTGCAGTATCGGGTGCTATCCCAAAATACATCAGTTCGGCATTCATTATCGAAGAAGGACTATCTGCTGACGAACTGGAAACCATTGTTGCCACCATGGCCGAAGAAGCCCGAAAAGCAGGTGTAATTATCGCCACCGGCGACACCAAAGTAGTGAACAAAGGTCAGTGCGATAAAATATTTATTAATACCACCGGCATTGGATTCCTAAAAGCTGAACACAAATCTATTGGTACTGGGGAACTGCTTCGTCCGGGTGATAAAATTCTGATTAACGGCAGCATTGCCGACCACGGCATGACAATTATGGCTGAGCGCAATTTTACTAATTTCGACGCAGATATAAAATCGGATTGCGCACCATTAAATCACATGATTAAAGCCATTCTTGATGCAAACTGTAAAATAAAATTCATGCGTGATGCCACACGCGGCGGCATTGCAACAGTGCTTTGCGAAATTGCAGAACAAAATAATCTGGGCGTCTTAATCAACGAAGATGCTGTTTTGGTAAAGGATAATGTTCGTGGCTTATGTGAGCTATTGGGATTTGACCCTTTTTATGTGGCAAATGAAGGTAAGGTTATTATTATTGTGGACAGCAATGATGCAGAAAAAGCAATAGAAATAATGCGCCGTAACGAGTTTGGCAAAGAGTCTTCAATAATAGGAGAAATAACTAATGAGCATCCTTCAAAGGCTTTCTTAAAAACAATAATTGGCGGTACACGCATTATTGATATGCTTGCAGGAGAGCAATTACCAAGAATTTGTTAGTTATATTATAGATTAAGCAATTAAAATATATCTAAACAAAAAGATTTATTGCTTATTTTTTTCGGAATAATATTTTGAATCACCCCAGTCATCCCAGCCAACAACGCAACCGGCACTGTTAATGATTTTTTCTATAGTGTTTTCAACTTCGTCAGGTTCATCGTGCAAACCGGGTTTACCCTCGTATAAATTATATTCCTGTTTAAACGACGTAGGAGTAACATTAGGCATAATCACATTTGCACCTGCCATTAAACCTAATTCGCGCCCGTTTACATCAAGCGTTTGAAGTGCAGTGGTTGATGCAATGTTTATTGTCGGTATCATTAAGCGCAGTATAGCAGTCATTTTAAGTGTTAACTCAACACGCTTGGCCTGGGGAATTAAAATATCCCTATACTGAAACAATGGCGTTTCGGCATGCTCTATGTATGGTCCCATGCCAATCATTACAACTCCGGAGTCGCGTATAAACAATAAATCGTTAGCCAGATCATCAATGGTTTGAAATGGCAAACCTATCATTACTCCGGTTCCTGTTTGAAAACCTAAATCAATTAATGTCTTAAGGCTTTTTAAACGCTCCTGAAAACTATGATCTGCCGGATGAATCTTTGAATATAAATCGGGGTTAGAAGCCTCAATACGTAACAAATAACGCTTTACGCCAAGTTCCAGCCATTTACTGTAAACCTCCGGGCTTTGTTCTCCGCAAGAAAGGGTAATCCGTAATTTATTATCAGTTGCCTTATGGATTTTCTGTATTAATGAAGAAATATGATTTACAAATTCCCTATCGCTGCGCTCTCCCGATTGAAGTACTATAGAGCCGTATCTGTGCTTGTAAGCGTATAAGGCTGCTTCAACAACCTCATCGTCGTTAACCTGATAACGTACCGCATGAGTATTACCACCACGAATGCCGCAATAAAAGCAGTTTTTTGCACATCTGTTTGAATATTCAATTAATCCGCGTAAATAAACTATATTACCAATAGTTTTATCTCTTGTTTCGCGGGCTTTATCAAATAACAATTGTATTTGATTTTTGTCCTCCAAAGAAAGAAAGTATTTGATTTTATCAAAATCAAAATGTCCTTCAAAAATTTCGTTACTCATGGTTACAATATTACAGCTATTCACAGCCATTACAACAAAAAGGCTGCAGTGCCCGCGAGAAGATACCGTTTAAATAGGCTATAGCCATTCCGTAATTAGTTATGGAAACCTTATTTTCAGTAAATGGTTTTAACCTATTAAGTACCTGCTTGCGGGTCACCATGCAGCCGCCGCATTGTATCACCAGCTTGTAGTCCTTGATATTATCCGGCAAATCACCAAGACCGGATATTGTGGTAAAATACAGCTTCTTTCCAGTATGCTTTGAAAGCCACATAGGGATTTTCACCCTGCCTATATCATCGCAACTTACATGATGAGTACAAGACTCAAGAATGAGTATTTTGTCTCCGTCCTGTAATTCATCTATAGTTTTTGTGCCTTTTATATAATTCTCAAAATCACCTTTTATTCGTGAAAAAACAATGCTGAAACTGGTTAATGGAATATCTTCGGGAATAACACTTTTCACATAGCCAAATGCCTGACTGTCCGTAACAACCAGCGATGGTTTAATGCAACTGTTCTTGAGAAAATGTTCTATTTCTGTTTCTTTCAATACAATACAAACAGCATTATTGTCTAAAATATCTCTAATTGCCATTTGCTGTGGCAAAATCAATCTGCCTTCGGGTGCTTCACTATCGATTGGAGTAACCAGCAAAACAAAATCACCTTCATTAATTATGTCGCCAATTAACGACTTAAACAAATAAGATTTTTCAGGTATGGTGTTTTTTATGGCAAGTACAACTTCATCGAAGCCACTCTTTGTTCTTGCACTAAAATCCAATATAGTTGCATCAGTGTGCTTACGAATATCCGTTATTGTATCCTGAGTTAAAGTCTCTACGTCAGATTTGTTATGTACAATAATAAAGGGTATGTCGTGTTTTTTAAATTCACTTATTAAATTAATTTCATGAGAACCGAATCTGTTTCCTGAAATCAACAACACGGCACAGTCAACTGTTGCAATTGCATGTATTGATTTCCGAATTCTTTTCTCACCCAAATCTCCTGTATCATCAATACCTGCAGTATCTATCATTACAACAGGTCCTACACCAAGTATTTCAACTGATTTTTTAACCGGGTCCGTTGTTGTTCCTGCATGTTCTGAAACTATGGCGACCTCTTGTCCTGTCATTACATTAATGAAAGAGCTTTTTCCGTTGTTACGACGTCCAAAAATACCAATATGTGGTTTGAGGTCTTTCCCTTTACTCATTGCTTCAAATTTGAAAATTAAAAATACAAATCTCGTTTACCGTTTTTAATTTCTTCAATGCGCCTGCGTATTTCATCAGCATTGGGTAGTACCGCCAATTCTTTTTCTATTAAAGCCCAACCCTTCTCCATATTCTTTTCATTCCCGTAATCAACTAAATATTCGGCCAGTGTTAAAATAGCATTCGGCGTGCAAAAACGTTTTATAAAACCTGGAACTGAAAATTCCATAAAATGCTCGCCCGTTCTACCTAAACGATAACAAGCTGTACAGAAAGATGGTATCATATTTTGGTCAAGCAATTCCGAAATCACTTCACTCAAAGTTCTGTTGTCATTTATACGGAACTGTCCTTTATTCAAATCCTGTTCATGAACATCATCAGAAGAATAACTTCCAAGTTCAAGTTTTGTTCCGCCATCGATTTGAGATACTCCGTATTGTAAAAGTTCATTTCTGACTTCAACCGGCTCACGAGCTGTAAGAATCATTCCCGTATAAGGAACCGCCAAACGCAATATGGCAACAAGTTTTGCAAAATCTTCATCGCTTACAAAATATTTATCGCCTAAATCCAGCATGGAAGCATCTTTAATACGAGGGAATGAAATAGTGTGTGGTCCAACATTATAACAAGCCTCCAGATGATTGGTGTGACGAACCAAACCCAACACTTCAAACCGCCAATCGTATAATCCAAACAACGCACCAATACCAACATCATCCAATCCTGCTTCCTGAGCACGGTCTAATGATGTTAAGCGATAGTGGTAATCTGCTTTTTTGCCACGAATATGATATGTTTTATATGCTTCGGGATGATATGTTTCCTGAAATATTTGATATGTGCCTATACCGGCCTCTTTAACAACCCTAAATCCTTCTATATCCAAAGGAGCAGCATTGATATTAACTCTTCGGATTTCGCCATTCCCTTTTTTAACCGAATAAGCTATACGAACAGTATGCGCAATAAATTCGGGATTATATTGAGCATGCTCGCCATAAACCAGAATAAGTCTTTTTTGACCATTATCTTCAAGAGACTCAACCTCACGAACTATTTCTTCATCACTTAAAGTAACGCGTTCAGCATCTTTGTTGGATGCACGAAATCCGCAATACAAGCAATTATTCTGACATTTATTACCTATATACAAAGGAGCAAAAAGTACAATGCGGTTTCCATAAATGCGCTTCTTCAATTCACGCGCTCCCTCTTTTATTTCATTTACTAATTCAGGGTCTGTCGTATTTACCAAAACAGCGGTTTCTTCAAGATTTAAACGTTGTTTAGATAAAGACTTAGCAATGATCTCTCGAACACGTTCCGGAGTTGATACAATATTATCAAGATATGATTGAATTTCATCAGCATCTATAAAAGGCTGCATCGGCACATCAGGAATTTTATATTTTTCAGGTGTAAATTTCATTGTTAATTAAATTGAAATGTTTAAATATTTTGTGGTATTTCAACAATAAAGGTACTACCCTTGTCAGGTTCACTTTTTACACTAACCTGCCCGTGATAATAATCCTCTACCATTTTTTTCATTATCGACAATCCAAGTCCACTACCACTAATGCCTTTGGTTTTATCGTTTTTGATTCTGCTGAAATCTTGAAATAATTTTGGCAAATCTTCTTTGCTAATGCCAATTCCGGTATCAGTAACCGAGATTTTTATTTTATTGTTCTCCGTTTTAAATAGAATATTCACAGACCCATCTTGAACATTATACTTTACAGCATTAGAAACAAGATTATTAAAGATAATTTCTATTTCTGAACTGTCAGCATTTAAATAAATGCTCGGGACATCACTATCCAAATGAATTTTTATATTTTTTTGAATAGCCATGGGGGTCATTGTATCAATGGAAATACGGGCAATCTGGACTAAATCTACCTTGGTAATTTCTCGTTTCTTTTTGCCATTTTCAAGTTTGGTCAAATCAAGCATGTCCATTATCAGAGAGCGCATCCCACGAATTCGTTCCAACGACCTGTCTATCATTGTTTCATAATCTTCCAAATTATTGCCTACCTGTTTGTCCTGCATGATACGCAAATACCCTTCAACCGCATTAATAGGAGATTTAAGTTCATGAGATAATACCGAAAGGAATTGAAATCGAATTTGCTTTCCTTCAGTATTAAGCTGCTTTGTCATTTTTGTTAAATAAACATGCTTTGTAATGCCTTCCATGGCAGTTTTCAATTCCTGAGGCGTGAATGGCTTTGGAACAAAGTTGTATGCTCCATTGTTCGTTGCTTTAATTGCCAAATCCAATGATGCATAAGAAGTAATCATCATTACGGTAGTTTCAATCTTGTTTTGATTGATGTGTTCCAAAACTTCAATTCCCTGAATTCCGGGAAGTTTATTATCAAGCAAGATTATATCAATTGGACCACTTGCTAATACATTCAAAGCTTCTTCGCCTGTTCCCGCTTCAATAATTTCAAATGTGAACGCTTCTTCAATGAATGGGAAATCGACCGAAAAATTTTTCAATATTCGTGATATTCCTGAGCGAATGCCAGGTTCATCATCCACAATCAATACTTTAAGCGTTGCCATGGTTATAAGTTTTAATTAACGATTCATGAGCTTTTCTACTTCAATTTCAAGCTGATCATATCTAATACCTTTTTCGAGATATAAATCAGCTTTTATCCATTTCTTCTCTTCCTCGGTGTTCAATCCAAACAGCATCCCGGTTTCGGCAGTAACAGCAGTGGCTATTATAACAGGAACATCCGGATATTTCTTTTTTATTTTATAACTTAAAATGAAGCCGCTGTCTTTGTTATCCATCATGAGATCAAAAATAGCAAGGTCGGGTTTGTTTTTTTCAATCAGCTCTTCGCCTTCTTTTTGATTATCGGCTGAAATAACATTGAAACCCATTTTTGTCATGTGTATTGTCAGTTGGGTCATACTGTCAATATCATCATCTACTATCAACACTGTTCTCTTTTTGCTTTCCATAGTTATTTTGTTTTTACAATTTTTTTTCTCTTGGTATTTTAATTTTGAAGCATGAGCCCGTTTGACCTTTCGAGGGGTCGTCGTTGGACTCGATATTTATTTGTCCATTATGCATTTTCACAATTCCGTATATTAAAGGTAATCCAAGACCGGTTCCTTTACCTATAGGTTTTGTAGTAAAGAATGGAGTGAAAATCTTATCCAAATTTTCTTTAGATATTCCAACACCTGTATCCGTAATACTAAATTCAATGTCGTCTCCATCCTCATCAATCTCAATTTTAAGTGTCCCACCATCAGGCATTGCTTCAATTGCATTTTTTTCAATATTTGTTAAAACCTGCATCCATTGATCATTGTCAATCCATGCATATGGATTAGTCAAATTTGATTTAAAATCAATTTTTATATTTGATGGTAAAATAATTGAATCGATGCTGTGTTGGGTAAATGATACTATATTAGTTTCAACCAGATTAACATGATTTTTTCGTGCAAAATTTAATAACCCGCCTACTATTTTCTTGCAACGTTCGGCTTGCTCAACAATCAATTCCAAGTCTTTTCTTACAGGGCTGTCAGCAGGAGCCTCATCCATCAATATATTGGAATACATTGTAATGACGCCCAAAGGGTTATTTAATTCATGTGCAATACCTGCAGATAACTGGCCCATATTAGCCAACTTTTCTGATTGTTTTAAAGATAATTGAGCATTGGCAAGTTTTTCATTAGATAAATTCAAATCTCTAATTGAATCATGTAATTTCTCAATTGTATATGGCAAACACATTTCGGTTTCAGCCAATCCATCAACTATGGCAATTGCATGCTCTATACATGTGTCATAACCACAAGCTCCGCAGTTCAAATGATCTTCGGCAGTTGTTTTGCCCATTTGTCGCAAAGCTTCAGCA
Source organism: uncultured Bacteroidaceae bacterium (assembly GCA_964550265.1). Lineage (GTDB taxonomy): Bacteria > Bacteroidota > Bacteroidia > Bacteroidales > DTU049 > GWF2-43-63. The sequence continues at coordinate 912 of CAZJYL010000002.1, read as the reverse complement.
ATAGCCTCGTTTGAGGGAAGGGGATTTCTTCTGTCAGCAGGGAAAAACTCAAAGGAATAATCCAGTTTTTTTGCCTCTTCAAAATCTTTTTTCCATTCTTCTTTATTGAAATTTTGAAGTTTTTCACGCACGTAGTTCCGAATATTCGTTGTTTTGGTAAACAATTTATTATTGCACGACATACCGGGACCCATAATGCATCCATCGCAACATAATAGCTCCAGATGCTGAGAACGGTTAAGGTCTTCTTCGTATTCTTTTATTGCTTCACGAAATTGCGCACGACCTGAGGCAACAATAATATTTTCGCTACAAATATTGTCGGATTTATTAATGGAATGCAATTTACCTCTGGTTATAGGGAAAATTGCAGCTCTTCCAGCTTTTGGCGGATCAAAATCACTTGGTTCACATTCACTTGGCTTAATACCTAATTTTGTGAACATTTTCCGCAATTCTTTAAAAGTTATAACATGATCCACTTCTGATGATTCGGCTTTTTTGGCAATACACGGACCAATAAAAACCGTATGTACATCATTGCCATATTTATGCTTCACAATACGTGCCATTGCAACCATTGGCGACACAATCTTTGCAAGCGATTCAGTAAGCTCTGGATGGTAATGCCTTACATAGTAAGCTATAGCAGGGCAATCTGACGAAATTGTTGTTTGTCCTTCAGGGTCATCCATGGCCTTTTTATATTCCAATGCAACCAGGTCAGCTCCAAAGCCGACTTCCACCACAAGGTGGAAGCCTAACTTCCGAAGCATACCTACAACAATTTTATAATCGTCGAAATCACAAAACTCAGCTGCAAAACTAGGTGCAATCAATGCAACCGCTTTCTGTTTGCTTTTCAATAGTTCATAAACACCATGCGCGGTATCAACAAATACTTTAGCACCC
>CAZJYL010000001.1:0-26123 GCA_964550265.1 uncultured Bacteroidaceae bacterium | reverse complement strand
ACTGTAAACAAATTACCATATTTAATTTTAACATTTTCAGTGGCCCGTTTTTGAATTGGATGAAATTTGTGTTGCTGATGCGAAGCAAACCATGCAAAAATAACAAGTGCAACAGCGGCAGCTATGAAAGCATGAAGAACTTCAACAAAATTTACCCCATCAATCCACATCATTGTTGTTGTGGTATCTCCAATTACAGAGCCAGATCCTCCGGCATTTGATGCTGCAACGATTGCTGCAAGATATCCAATATGTACTTTTTTATTAAAGACCACAAGGGCAACTGTACCACCAATCAGAGCAGCAGCAATATTGTCGAGAAATGAAGAAAGGACAAATACCATCACTAAAAGGACAAATGGTCCCATGAAATTGTCGGGCAGAATATTAGGTAGCTTATCAGGAACACCGGACTCTTCAAATAATTTTGCCAGAACGGAAAAGCCAAGTAACAATCCTAATAAATTTAACAATATACCCCATTCGCCCACGCGCGTTTCTTTATCAATAATTTGTTCGATAAAAGGATTTGTGTTTTGATTTCCAATAAAATGTTCTACAAAACTGAATCCGGGATCCATTATTAATTTATAAGCAAGGATAACAGCCAAACCTGTCAGCGCGACATAAAAAGTATGGTCGTGAAATAGAGCAACACACAATAACGTAGCAGCAAATAAAAAGAATTCGACACGAATTCCACCAATATTAGGCATTTTTGTTAATGTATCTCCGGTACCTGAAGCAAAAGACATAACCGGTATCATAAGAAGAAACATAACACCAAGAATTTTAAGCAAGTCTTTTATTCCAAAAGGCTTTACCTTTTTAGAAAACAAATTTAGAGGGTTCATAATTGGAGATTTAAAATTTGGCGCAAAGGTGAAAAAAAAACGGATTGAAAATTCAATCCGTTAAAAATTTTTTACAATAAACTATTTTGGAGTATATATACTCCTATTCCGGCTAAATATCCTATTAAAGCCAGCCATGAAATTTTCTTTAAATACCATATAAAATCAATCTTTTCAAGACCCATGGCAGCAACACCGGCTGCAGAGCCAATTATCAACATACTACCTCCCGTCCCTGCGGTATAAGCAATGTATTCCCAAAAAACTCCATCCTGAACGAAGTTAGCAAGATATCCCGTGGCTCCGGGATCTGCGATAGGATACATTCCCATTGCTCCTGCAACAAGAGGAACATTATCGAAAACAGCAGATAATACACCAATTGAACCACCAATGAGATAAACATTTCCTAAACTTTTATCAAGGGCATGAGCCAATACATTTAACTGCCCCGCAGATTGCAGTGCTGCCACAGCAGATAGAATTCCTAAGAAAAACAAAACTGTGGGAACGTCTATTTTTGTTAAAATTGACGAAACTGAAAGTTTTTGTTCCTTCGGTTTATTCGCGTGTAATATTTCTGTTATTATCCATATAACGGCAAGTGAGAAAAGCATACCCATATAAGGAGGCAAATGCGTAATAGTTTTAAAAACCGGAACAAATAATAATCCACCAACTCCGAGAAATAACATCAAATTGCGTTCAAATTTAGTTGTAGATGATTTTTTGTCTTCAATATCTTTTGGTCTATTAACATGTCCTTTCATATGAAAACTTAACAGTAATAAAGGAATCACCATGCAAATAACGCTGGGTAAAAATACTCCTAAAATTATTTTCACAGTTGATACCTGCCCGCCTATCCAAAGCATTATAGTTGTAACATCGCCTATTGGTGACCATGCTCCTCCGGCATTAGCAGCCAATACAACCATGCTAGCATAGAACCATCTGGTTTTTTGATCGTCAATAAGTTTACGCAGCAATGCTACCATAACAATCGTTGTGGTTAAATTATCAAGCATGGCTGAAAGAAAGAAAGTGATAATACTAATTAGCCATAACAATTTAATTTTGTTAGTGGTTTTTATATTGTCAGTAATAACTCTAAATCCCTCGTGTTGGTCAGTTATTTCAACTATTGTCATTGCGCCAAGCAAAAAGAAGAGTATTTCGCTAATTTCGCCAAGATGCTCGATAATTTGATTTTGCACAATAAAATGCCGCATCCCGTCCAGTGTGTTGGCGTCAGGGTTTGCAGAAAAATACTCATTCCAAGCCACACTCACCCCACTAGTGAAAATGTCAAAGGCGCCCGAGATGTAAACTACCCATGTTAATGATCCAATCAACAGCGCTGATGCCGTTTTATCAATTTTTAAAGGGTGTTCAAGAGCGATAGCCATATAGCCTATCACAAATATTACTACCATTAAAATAAACATAGCAATGCGATTTTGTGATTAAAAATTTCTACAAAGATGATATATTTTTTAACATGTGAAAATTATATTATTTAAAGCAACGTTGTATGAAAGAACATTTCCTTTTGTAAACCATTATGTTTCTTGCTTATAGCAATCATATTTTTATTAACAAAAATAATTCAGGATATTTAAAACGGATAGCCTATACCAAAGTTAAGATTTGTTCGTTTAAGCGGCTTATTAAACCCAACCCATCTGTTGTTTTCAGGTAGCGTAGGATTACGCAAGGGAAAAGAAGCATCAACACGGAAAACAAAAAAGCTAAAATCAAGGCGCAATCCCAAACCGGTTCCAATACCAATTTGCTTGTAAAAATCCGGTATTTTAAATTCGCCTCCTGGAAATTCATCGCTGGCATTTTTCAACCACACATTTCCTGCGTCAACAAATAAAGCTCCGTTAAACCAACTAATGATAGGAAATCTATATTCAAGATTGAGAACCAAACTAATATCACCGGTACAATCAAACAAAGTAGAATCTGAAAACGAACCAGGTCCTAAAGAGCGAAACTTCCATGCTCTAATATCGTTGGAACCTGAGGCCGAATAACTTTTTTCAAAAGGCAGTAAAATGCTGTTGCCATAAGGAAACCCTATTCCCAAAAACGCCCTTCCGGCCAATACGGTTTGATTTGGATAAGGTATATAATGGCGAAAATCCAAATCTACTTTTGCATATTGAGAATAATTTATTCCTAAAACTCTAAATATTTCTCCTTTTTTAGCACTGTTAAACCCATTACCAAGCCACAACATAAGACCGGCCTGTTCAAGCGTTATTTTACTGTATGAATATGGTTTGTTTTTTCGCAACGCCTGAGTACTGGAAGTTATTGTTAATCCACTACCCGGAATAAAGTGGTCTTCGTAGCTATAGCGTATTGTTCGAGAAAATTGCGAAATCCGCTCAGCAAACATTGAATCCGGAAGTATCCGAACTAAATTTATCGGCAGGTAAATCTGATAAATACTTTTTGCTGATTCCCGCCATTCAATCGAAGCTTTTAAATGACTAATGTAACGCTGATAATCAGGTCTAAGCTGATAACTGAAACCGGTTGAATATTTCATCATCGGATGACTGCTCTGGGTAAACCATCTGCTATTAACAGGTGTTGTCAACCCTATTTCAGAGCTTATCTCTGCAGAATTAAAAGGAAGACCTCCTATAACGTCGTTTTCTTTTTCAAATATAGTTTTCTGCAATTCAAGTCCACCTTTGAATTTAAAATTAAATTGTTCTGCCCCGTGAAACAAATTCCTGTTTTTATAAACCAAATTACCTGCGGTACCAACATTACCTGAAGAATTGGTGCCTTCTATTTCAAAGTTTAATGCCTGAACAGGCGTTAAGCTTAATTCAATAAATGCGTCAAGAGGAACCACATTGTTTAAATCATTACCTATTGTGTCAGGAGCAAAACGTATGTTTATATATTTAAATATATTTAAACTACTCAATTCAGCCTGTGTTTTATTAGCAGTAGCCAAACTGAAAAACACATCCGGACGAATAAATATTTTTCTTGCAATAACCTGTGGATTTACCCGCATTGGTTCATTATACAAAAAATATAAAGTGTCAAATTCCCTTTTATTTTTAAACTGCTTTACATGTTTTAAAGTATCATACTTTATGCTTTTTTCACCAACGATAGAATATTCCGGCAACACATATACCCGTCTTACTTTATATTTTTGATGGTTATAAAATTCAGTTTGACCATCTTTAGAAACAAATGGTCGGTTAATTATAACTTTTATATTCAGAGTGTTATTTCCCAAAGCCGAATCTATTTCGTAACGAATATATGACTTACTAAAAGCATAATAACCCAAGTTCTTCAAATCTTCATTAATGCGCATCCGCTCATTTTCCAGCAAATCTTCGTTATATATATCGCCCTTTTTTAAAAGCGAATTTGCCTTACCTGAAATAAAATAAGAGCTAATTTCATTATCACTGGAATAAAAATCTATTTTGTTTATTGTGTATGGATTTCCTGCATTAATTTTATACTCTACCCTTGCCTTGTTTTTCCTTTTGTTTAAAATGATTGTATCATAAACCTGATTATTAAAAAAACCGTGTTTGTTGCAATATAATTCTATTTGGGAAACACTTTGCCTTGTAGAGGCTGAATCAAGGAATACAGGCTCTTCGCCTACAGTGTTCATCAACCAGTTTCTAAGTCCTTTATTTACTTTTTCGAGTTCTTTTTGCTCATTTATATATTTGTTTGGATGTTTTCTTTTTTTTCTTTGAATTTTATTTAAAATTTTATTCTCCTTTATTTTTGTTCTGTCTTTCATGGATTTACCCAAGTTATAAACTCCGGTATGTAAGCGTATACCTATAAAACGTCTGTTTTCGTGCTGTTTTATCAGTCCATTAATGTCATAATAATCGAGGGCATTATTATTAATTTCCAGTTTTGTTTTTGTGAGTAATATTTTTCCCTGATTTTTCTTTAATGAGCTGCAAGCACAAATTGTAAGCAAAATCACAAAAGGCAAAAAACAACTATATATTTTTATGTTATTTCTATTCATATCTGAGAGAATCAATCGGATTAAGTTTTGCAGCTCTGTTTGCAGGCAATAAGCCGGAAACAATACCAACAACAAAGGTTAAAGTAAAACCAAGCAAAATCCACATCCATGGAATAATAAAACTACTTTCAAACAAAACACTTATTATATTTCCAAACAAAACTCCAAGAAAAATGCCCAAAAAGCCCCCTATTTGTCCGATAACAATACTTTCAATCAGGAACTGATTTCTAATGGCTAAATTTGTTGCGCCCATAGCTTTTCGTACACCTATTTCACGGGTACGCTCCGATACACTTACCAGCATAATATTCATCAAACCAATTGAAGCACCAATCAAAGTAATAAGACCGATAATAGTAGCAGCCAAAGTAACATATTTTATATTTTCAAGTAGCATTTTAACCATGCTATCGCTTTGTCTTATTTCAAAATTATCTGCTTGTCCGATTTTAAGTTTGCGGATTGTTCTGAAAAGTCCCGTTGCTTCACCAATTGCCGCATCTATCAGCTTTGTGTCAGAGGGCATAATGTTTATATTATAAGAGGCTTCTGAACTTCCATAATAGCGTCTTACCGTAGTAATAGGAATCATACATAAATTGTCTCCCGAAAAACCAAAACTGCTTCCTTTTTGTTTCATTACACCAATAACAGTAAAACGTGTTGCGCCTATTGATATATGCTTCCCTATTATATTTTCGCTGCCAGAAAATAATGTTTCTGCAATTTTATTACCTATAACAACAACATTTTGACCATAATTTATTTCGTGCCTTGAAAAATTACGTCCTTTATCAATATCCTGACCACTTGTTATTATATAATTTTCATCAACACCCAAAACACTTACGTTGGGGTTGGTTTTTTTAAGATTATGTCTTATTGTTGCCGTACCTGATGCATGTATATAAATTGACACATGCGCAGGAAATTCATATCGTTTTTTAAACAGTGCCGCTTGTTCCCATGTAATATTTTTATATTCTGTTCTGTTATCGGAGGCACCTCCATGCCTGCCGCGCACCTTTATATCTGAAACAGTAAAAGTATTACTACCCATTCGGGTAAAATTCTCATTCAAGGAATATTTTATTGATTCAATTGCCGTAAGGATACTAATAAGCGCCATTATTCCAAAAGCAATTATAAAAACAGTCAATACAGTCCTGAGCAAATGACTACGAATAGAGCGAATTGCAATATGGAAGCTTTCACTTAGAACCCTTAAATTCATTTATAAAATGTCGTTAATGAAATTTGTGTAAAGTAATCATAAATCAATTAAAGATTTTATTTACCGTCTTACATGACAAGTGAAAGTTAAATGTACCCTACTCTTTGCTTCCAAAAGCCAAGTCGCCTGCATCGCCCAGCCCCGGAACAATATATGCCTGAGCTGTTAATTCCTCGTCTATAGCTGCTGTCCAAATGTGAAGTTTACGATGTGGCAAATGCTGCCTAACATAATCAATACCCTGAGTACTGGCTATAACAGTTGCAATGTGAATATCCTGAGGTGTTCCGAATTGAAATAACTCTTTAACCGACAACACCAAAGACGACCCCGTAGCAAGCATGGGATCAGCAACAATCAATGTTTTGCCTTCAATACTTGAACAGCTTACATATTCTACCTGAATAGTAAACCGCCCATCCTTATGGTGCTTTCTATAAGCTGAAATAAAAGCACTTTCCGACTTGTCGAAAAAATTTAAAAAACCCTGATGAAAAGGAAGACCAGCTCTTAATATGGTAGCCAATACAGGCCATTTATCAATAACCTGAATTTCCAACTCGCCAAGTTGAGTTATTACCTGTTGAGAAACATAATTGATTTTTTTGCTGATTTCATAAGCAAATATTTCCCCTAATCGCTCAAGATTTTTTCTAAACCGAAAACTGTCTTGCTGTATCTCCGCATCGCGAAGTTCGCTAATAAATTGGTTTACCAGAGAGTTTTCTTTCCCTAAATGGTGTATCATGGTTGTCTATATTATTGGGTCTTAAAGCTTTCTTTTTATTTAAACACAAATACAAACTTATCTGATGAAATTTGGCTTTAGGCTTTTTGAAAATTTAAATAGAACCTTACTATTGCCTCAATGCCGTTTAAGAAGTTTTCTATTCTATAATTTTCATTTGGCGAGTGTATGGCGTCAGACTCCAAACCAAATCCCATTAACAAGGATTTAATTCCAAGAATTTCTTCGAAAGTAGCAATAATAGGAATACTACCACCACTGCGGGTTGGAATCGGTTTTTTCCCGAATAATTCGGTTAGTGCCTGTTCTGCAGCCTTATATGCTTTTCCTTCTATTGGCATAACATAAGGTTGACCGCCATGCAGAATATCTACTTTTATTTTAGTATATGCCGGTGCAATTTTTTCCAGATGTGCTTTAATTAATTTTGCCATCTTTTCATTATCCTGATTGGGCACTAATCTTGATGCTATCTTTGCATAAGCGTTTGAAGGCAATGCTGTTTTTGAGCCTTCTCCGATGTATCCTCCCCAAATTCCGCAAACATCAAGAGTGGGCCTGATACCGGTTCTTTCCAACGTAGTATATCCCTCTTCTCCAAAAAGTTCATTAACATCAATAGCTGATTTGTAAGTGTCGATACTGAAAGGGGCCATGTTTAAAGCTTTACGTTCAGACTCGGAAACCACCTCAACATCATCATAAAAACCCTGAATAGTTATATGCCCGTTTTCATCTGTAAGAGACGCAATTAGTTTCGATAAAACGTTTATTGGATTTGCAACAGCGCCACCAAAAAGTCCGGAATGCAAATCACGATTAGGACCAGTTAGTTCAACCTGCAAATAAGTTAATCCTCGTAAGCCAACAGTAATACTGGGAATATCTGCAGCAATCATACCGGTATCCGAAACTAAAATAATATCGCCTTTTAAGCGATTTTTATTCTTTATACACCATTCTGCCATAGAGGGGCTTCCTATTTCTTCCTCACCCTCAATCATGAATTTAACATTGCATTTTAGTAAATTGTTTTTCACCAGATACTCAAAAGCTTTTGCATGCATAAATCCCTGACCCTTGTCGTCATCAGCACCACGAGCATAAATTTTTTCATCTATGATTGTTGGTTCAAACGGGTTTGTTTTCCACTCCGAAACAGGATCTACCGGCATTACATCATAATGGGCATAAACAATAACAGTGGGATAGGATGAATCGATAATTTTTTCACCATAAACTACCGGATTTCCGCTTGTGGGACACACTTCGGCAAAATCTGCTCCCGCATCAAGCAACGATTTTTTCCAGTATTCTGCAGCTTTTATCATATCATCCTTGTGTGATGATTCGCTAGAAACAGACGGAATTCTTAAAAGATCAAACAATTCATCAAAAAATCGTTCTTTGTTATTGTTAATGTAATTTCGAATATCACTCATGTCTTTTTATTTTAAACAAAGATAGTTATTTTACCATAGCAATTTTTATTAAAATATTTATATCAAAAATTTATGTTTATTACACCTTTTTAATAAAAAAAGAATGTCAAAAAGACATTTCAAACAAATAATTAAATGAAAATATAAAATACATATTGTCATGTAAAATTTTGACAATAAATTGATAAATTGTAATTTTGTACAAATAACTTAAAAAACATGTTTGCTAAAAAAACTTTTGTTGTTCTTTTTTACGTAAGTGCATTTTTTCAATTAAATGCTCAAATTTCAGTTGATTATTCATATACCCCTACTCAATTGGTACAAAATGTTTTGTTAGGCGGAGGCGTATCTGTTTCTAATGTTCATTTTACCGGAGGTCCTGAAATGATAGGATATTTTCATGGTGTATCAAATATCGGTATTGATACCGGGCTTATTTTAGCAACAGGAGACATTGCCGTAGCCATAGGACCCAATAATTCAGGAGTGATGGATGATGGTGGCGGTGTTGCCGGCGACTCTCAGTTAAGTGCCATAGTGGGCAATACAACATTTGATGCTTCTGTTTTGGAATTCGATTTTATTCCATCATCCGACTCCATACGGTTTTTTTATGTATTTGGCAGTGAAGAATATCCTGAATATGTATGCTCAGAATACAATGATGTTTTTGCTTTTTTTCTGTCGGGTCCAAACCCACTTGGGGGAAATTACAATAATTTGAATATTGCTAAAATTCCGGGCACAAATATACCTGTAGCTATCAATTCCATAAATCCGGGTGTTATGGGAACATTTGGAATACCCGGAGGATGCACATCGTTGGCGTATAGCTCATTATATACAAACAACACAAATGGTCAAACAATTCAATACGATGGATTTACCAAGGTTTTAGAAGCATCGGCTCATGTTGTTGCATGTTCCACATATCATATAAAAATTGCTATTGCAGATGTAAATGACGGCAATTTTGATTCCGGCGTTTTTCTTAAAGCAAAAAGTTTTAGTTCGCCTTCCATTGGTATAACTGCTGTTGGAAGCTCATTTGATTCAACAATGGTAGAAGGATGTGGATATGCTACCTATACTTTTACACGTAGTGGAGATTTATCCAATCCACATACCATAAATTTCACTATCGGGGGCGATGCCATAAATGGAATTGACTATACTGATCTTGCGGGTAATCCTATCCCTAATTTTGTAACATTTGCGCCTGGCCAAAGCAGCGTTGTTCTTAACATAAATCCAGTTAACGATAATATTCACGAATTAACCGAACAAATTAAACTTTCCATTACTCAAACAGTCTCATGTATCGACGACACGTTATCTGCGACAATTTATATTATTAATGTTGACCCTATGACAATTAATTTGAGTGGAGATACTGTTATTTGTGTTGAGGCTGGTGAATCAAGCACATTGAATGTTTCTTTTACCGGGGGATATGGTCCATTTGATTTTTCATGGAATAATGGGCTTGGCAATAGTAATCAAGTTGTTGTGGCTCCTGAACAACCAACCACTTATACTGTTTCAATTCTTGATTCATGCGGTAATGAATCTTCAGTAAAGTCAATTACTATTTTTAATGAATGTGAAATTAGGCTTATCAATGTGGTTACCCCTAATTCCGACGGGCTAAATGACAAAATAGTTTTTCCCAACCTCGAAAATTATCCGGGATCGGAATTGATTGTTTTTAATCGTTGGGGTAAAATTATTTATAAAAACTCCGATTATTCAAATAATTGGGAACCAAAAGACGTTACTGAAGGTACATATTATTATGTTTTAAAAAAATCAGCCGGAATTAAACATCCGGCAAAGGAGTATCATGGAACACTAACCATATTAAAAAAATAAAATGAAAACATTTGGCTGGCTTATTTCAATTATAGTTGTTTTATTTTTAAATCAACATGGGATTTGTCAGCTTTCGGTTACAACAGGATTAACCGCAACACAATACGTTGATTTTCTGGTTGGGTCAGGAATTAGCTACAGCAATGTAGTATATACCGGTGAGCCTAATGCCATAGGCAAGTTTACAACAGGCGTAAACCCAACAAACTTGGGTTTATCCTCGGGTGTAATTATGTCTTCGGGATACGTAAACGGTACAGGGAATCAGGCAATTGGAAGTCCCGCAAGCAATTTTGTAAGTACTCAGTTTTCGGGAACATACACTGATGCCAACTTACAATCGCTTATACCTTCATACACAGTTAAAGACGCAACAAAAATTGAATTTGACTTTATTCCTGTTTCAGATACAATAAAATTTCGATATGTATTTGGTTCGGAGGAGTATAACGAGTTTGTAGGAACTTCATACAATGATGTTTTTGGATTTTTTATTTCAGGACCAAATCCTTCGGGAGGGAATTACAATAATTATAATATAGCACGTATTCCCAACACAACATTGCCTGTTACTATAAATAATGTCAATAGTGGTTCTTATTCCACTTACTATGTAAACAATGAATTATTAGGCGGAACAACCATTGTATATGATGGCTTTACAAAAGTTTTAACAGCATGGGCTAAAGTTGTTCCTTGTGTTCAATACCACATAAAACTTGCCGTTGGCGATGCAGGTGATCAATCTTATGACTCAGGTGTTTTTCTTGAAGCAAATAGTTTTTCAAGCCCAACACTTAGTGTATCAACTTCTTATGTAAACAACACCACCATTGGTAATTTTGCCATGGAAGCAGGTTGCAACGATGTAACAACCTGTTTTTATTTATCAAGTCCGCCTGCAACAAATTTTACCGTAAATTATACAATTCTTGGCACTGCCACAAACGGGGTTGATTATCCAACCATTCCTTCCTCTTTAATAATTCCGGCAGGAACAGATTCTGTTTGTTTAACAATTAGCCCGTATATGGATACCCTTACAGAAGGGGCAGAAACAATTTTACTAGTATTACAAAATCAAATTAGCTGTAATACGATTGTTGATACAGTAGAAATATTTATTCTTGATTATGACCCCATAAACATTTTAATGTCGCCCGATACAACAATTTGTCACGACACCATAAACATTTGGGCATTGGGCAGCAGTGGATTACCACCATATTCTTATGCATGGGACAATGGATTGCCGGCCACCACAAATCATCTGGTTTCACCAAATGCCACTACTACTTATACTGTTACAGTAACCGATTTTTGTAATCAAACAGCAACAAATAATGTTATTGTTTCCATTGATGCTGCAACTGTTGATGCCGGTGCAGACCAGAATATATGTGAAGGAGAAAGTATTACTTTAAATGCCATATCAAATTCATCCGTCGTGTGGAATACAGGCGAAACCACTAACAGTATTACCGTTTCACCACAGCACGATTCAACATATATTGTTGTTGCCGGTTCAGGAGACTGTTCCGCAACCGATTCCGTTTCAGTATATGTTTTTCCTCAACCTATAGTTAACGCAACTATTTATCCCGATAAAATTTGTAAAGGCGAAACAGCAGAACTTTCTGCTTCCGGGGCAGATAATTATCAATGGCAAAGCACACCTAATGATGGCAGTTTAAATCAAATTCCGGGAGGTGTAAATAATGTTTTTACCGTGAAACCAGCCACCACAACCACTTATACAGTAACAGGGAAAAATATTGGAGGTTGTTTTGCAACAGCATCAGTAAAACTTAACGTTATCCCATCTCCCATTGCTTCGTTTTTTACAGAACCTCCTTACGCTTCGTCGTTTAATCCAACAATATATTTCTTTGACAACTCACAGGGCTCACCAACTTATTGGCTTTGGACATTAAGTGATGGCACAACATATTCTGTTCCTGATTTTATTCATACCTATCCTATTGACACTTGGGGAGAATTTCCTGTTACACTCTATGTTGAAAATGCTGAAGGATGTAGCGATTCCATTACCCAAACAATAACAATAAGGCCCGACTACACGCTTTATATTCCAAATGCAATTACACCTAATGATGACGGCATAAATGATTATTTTCACATTAGCGGGTTAAATATTCCCGATAAAGATTTTTCGTTTCGTATTTATAACAGATGGGGAACTTTGATATTTTACTCATCAAATCCTTCATTTGAATGGGATGGAAGCATTAATGGCAAAAAAGTACCTTCCGATATTTATAATTACAGAATTATTTTTAGAGATCCTTCGGGTATTCTGCATACCAAAGAAGGTTTTATTACAATTATTTTATAATATAAAAAAATAGTTTTTCGTATTTTTGCAGTTCTAAATTATTTTATATGAAAAAGAAAATAGCTATCAATGGTTTTGGCAGAATCGGAAGACTTACTTTCCAAGCTTTATTGAATGACAACAGCGTAGAAGTTGTAGCCATTAATGATTTAACAGATGCTAAAACTCTTGCTCATTTACTTAAGTACGATTCTGTTCACGGCAGATTTAATGGAACAATAGAAGCTGGGGAAAACAGCATAATAGTTAACGGGAAAAATTTTGTCATTTATGCCGAAAAAGACCCTGTTAATTTACCTTGGAAAAATCTTGAAGTTGATATAGTAGTTGAATGTACCGGTCGTTTTCGCAAAAGAGCAGATATCGAAAAACATTTAGCTGCAGGGGCTCGTAGAGTTGCTCTCAGCGTTCCTGCCGATAAAAGCAATGATGTTGATTTAACCGTAGTTCTTGGCGTAAATGACAATCTGCTAAATAAAGAGCACTTACTTGTCAGCAATGCAAGCTGCACAACCAACTGTTTAGCTCCGGTTGCCAAAGTTCTTAACGACTCATTTGGCATTGAATATGGTTTAATGAATACCATACATTCATATACCAATGATCAAATTATTTTAGATGCTCCGCACAAAGATTTACGTCGTGCTCGAGCAGCAGCAATGTCAATTATTCCAACTAGTACAGGTGCTGCAAAAGCCATAGGATTAGTAATTCCTGAACTCACAGGCAAACTTGACGGCATGTCAATGCGTGTACCTACCCCTGATGGATCTGTTGTAGATTTTACTGCTGTGTTAAAAAGGAATGTTACAGCGGCAGAAATTAATGCTGCAATGCAAGATGCAGCTAATGGTCCAATGAAGGGAATATTGGAATACACAACCGATCCTATTGTCAGTATTGATATTATTGACAATCCACATTCATCTATTTTTGATTCTTTACTTACGCAGGTCATAAATGGAAATTTGGTGAAAGTTGTTTCCTGGTACGACAATGAATATGGTTATTCACAACGATTAGCCGATCTTACAGTCAGACTTAGTAATTTAGATTAATTTATAATGGATTTTTTGATTATTATAGGCGTTTGCATTGCCTTAATAGGTATTGCCGTAGCCGGCATCGCCATTAAAATGTTTGTTAAAAAAAATGGCGAATTCAAAAAGCAATGCTCCGTAAAAGACCCCAAAACCGGCGAATCTCTTGGTTGCAGCTGCGGTGGAAACGGGAAAGCCTGTCATAATTCATAAACCTTCAGGGAAATACAAAAGCTATGAGTCCGGCAATGAAACATGAAAACCTGATGGATAATTATTCCGAAGATTCTTATTATCGTATTGATCATTACGATGAAGAGTCTTTGAATAATCTTAAAATTCATTATTATGAAATCCTTAAGCACCTTGGTGAAAATCCGGACAGAGAAGGTCTGTTAAAGACTCCTGAGCGCGTAGCTAAATCAATGCAGTTTCTTACCCATGGTTATCATGCTAATCCTGAACAAATATTACGTTCTGCAATATTTACAGAAGATTATCGCGAAATGGTAATCGTAAAGGACATAGAAGTATATTCCATGTGTGAGCATCACATGCTGCCTTTTTTTGGGAAAGCCCATGTAGCATATATTCCGAATGGGTATATTGTTGGGTTAAGCAAAATTCCACGAATAGTTGATGCTTTTTCACGCCGTCTTCAGGTTCAGGAGAGACTAACCACGCAAATCAAAGATTGTATTCAAAGTGTTTTAAAACCACTTGGAGTGGCTGTTGTTATTGAAGCTCATCATCTTTGCATGATGATGAGAGGTATTCAAAAACAAAATAGTATTACCACAACATCCGATTTTACGGGAGTCTTTCGTAATGATAAAACAAGAGCAGAATTTATGACTCTTATTAGTGCAAAACTTCATTAAAACAAATTTTATATGGAACAAAACACAAATTATTCCGATCCGCAAGTATTTACAAAGGACCAAGTAGGCGTTCTTAATGGGTTTGTTGCAAAAGTATTCACATGGATGTTTGCAGCATTAACTATTACATCGGTTGTCTCCTATTTATTTGGAACAGAAATTTCATTAATCCGACTTTTATTTAATGAGTCAGGATTAAGCATTCTGGGATGGCTTGTTATGTTTGCACCAGTCGGTCTGGTTTTGTTAATGTCTTTGGGATATCAAAAAATGTCAGCCGGCACTCTGTCTGTTGTATTTATTGTATATTCTATTTTAATGGGGGCCAGTTTAGGCGTTATTTTCCTTGCTTATCCACTTGGAACTATCGGCCTTGCATTTATTATAACCGCCGGCATGTTTATTATAATGGCTATTGCAGGATATACCACAAAAGTGGATCTTACAAAATTTGGCAATATATTGATGTTTGCTTTAATAGCTATTGTAATTGGCAGCATTGTGAATATTTTTTTAAAAAACGACACAATGGATCTTGTAATTTGCATTGTTGGCGTACTTGTATTCACTGGTCTTATTGCCTACGACATGCAGCGTATTAAAAACAATGCTGCTTATGCCATGGCAAATCCTGAGGCAGGCAAAAAAATGGCAATCTTAAGTGCTCTGAGTTTGTATCTTGATTTTATAAATCTGTTCTTGATGCTTCTAAGATTGCTTGGAAGAAAATGATAAAATTTAAATAAAAAACGCCTGTATAAATATACAGGCGTTTTTTTTACCAAACAAACAACTTCATTTATTTATGCAGGTGTAAAAGACATCAGCATTTCAATAACGGTATCTATCTCGTCAGCATCGTATGTTACCCATATATAAAGGCTAATTTCAGGAAAATAAGGGTCAACAATTAACATAGTTCCAACACTATAGTCAGACTTGGTGCCTTCAAGCAAGACTCCCCAATATCCGTTCATTTTTTCTTCATCAAGAACTACTATATCGCCCAAATTTTCAACATCGTTATCTATAGTCCAACTTCTCAAATTATCT
Organism: uncultured Bacteroidaceae bacterium; assembly: GCA_964550265.1. Lineage (GTDB taxonomy): Bacteria > Bacteroidota > Bacteroidia > Bacteroidales > DTU049 > GWF2-43-63. Next base: position 10,592 of record CAZJYL010000001.1, on the reverse strand, counting down.
TCCATTTCTTCCCAAGAAAGATTCTCGTCTCTTCGTGGATAAATACTCATTAAAATTTTACCATTAGTGGCACTGAACCTAGTTGACGAAGACTCTGTAACTTTAAAATCAGAAGGAATTTTAAATTGGGTCATATATTCTTTCCACTCATAATCTGTCCATGATTGAGAAAAAGTTATGATAGGAATAATAAATAATACAACCATGCTAATCGAGATTTTTAACGGTTTCATATGTTTTTTATACAAAAATAAAAGTTATTTAGGGGTCAAACAAAACTCATATTAATTTTTATGATTTTTTTAACTCTTTGTGTTTAAAAAAAGGATATAAAAACACAGATAAAAAAATTATAAATGCACCTATATAAAACCCGAAAGTCATATTTTCGGATTCTCCAAAAATCAAATATGCTGCAACAATTGCATATACGGGTTCTAAATTAACATGAAGAACAACAAAAAAGGCACTCATTTCTTTCATCAGCCTGATTAAGGCAGTAAACGCATATGCTGAGCAAACAGACCCCAAAATAATAAGATATGTCAAGTCTAAAGGTTTTGGCCAAAAAGAATTAAATGTTTCAGGTGCCAGAAAAAACAATGTGGCAAAGGCAAATATAAATGCAAATAACATTTCATACATGCTTAAAACTGCAGGGTTCATGGTTTCCTGCTGCTTTTTGTTTAAAACACTAAACAAAGAAGAAAGAAAATAACATATAATTGCTGAGATAATACCTTCGGTATAGCGGCTTTCGAAACGAAAAATAATATAAATACCTATAATTATAAAAATCCCAATAATTAGATCAAACCATGAAAAGCGCTGACGAAGAATAAATGGCTCCAAAAAAGCAGTAAACAATGAACCCACTCCAAGTAATCCGAGAGCTACTGAAACATTAGACAGCTTTATTGCATAAAAAAAAGTAGTCCAATGGGCAGCAACAACAAACCCAATAGCTATACATGATAAGAGTTGCTTTTTTGTTATTTTTATTATCTGTTTTCTGATTTTAAGAAAAAGGAATAATGTAATAAAGGCAAAAAACACCCGATACACTACCAAATGCAATGCCGATAACGAAATTAACTTGCCAAGTAAACCCGTAAAACCAAGGAGTAAAACAACAAAATGTAGCTCAAGATATGATTTTGGAGAAGTTCTCATAAATTACTAATAAGATGCAAATATAATTAAGAACAATCTGACAAATTGAATAATTCTTTTTTGTTACTTCAAAAATTCTACAACAACAACTACAGCTGTCAATACAGGTAAGTTGTAATTATTATTTTCGTATGTTTGCATATAAAACTCATATTTCAATGAAAAATTTTAATCAATTTGCATTATTAGGAGTATTATTAATTGGCTCTACATTTTTTTACTCCTGTACAAAAATGAAAAAAGACAAAATTGATGAAGATTGGCGATTAATAAAAGTAAGTAAGGATTCTTTGATTTCGCATTATGAGGCATGGCATTTTGAAGGAGAAACAGTATATATGCTGGCTCGCCAAACAGGTGGCAGCGTTTTAGACACCATGTTTTCGGCAGAATACACTGTTAAAGCAGGATTATCCAATACCATACTAACCATGAAAAACTGCCAACAACCAATTTATAATGGAGACTGGAATGTTTTAACAGTAAATAAAAAAATACTGATAATTCTTAATCGCACTGATGGTGAGTTTATATACAGAGAATTTGTGAAAGAATAAAGATGGCTAAAACAAAAACAGCTTTTGTTTGTCAAAGTTGTGGATCTCAATATCCAAAATGGAACGGGAAATGCCCGGGTTGTGGTGAATGGAACACATTGATTGAAGAAATAATATCAGTTCAGGCTGCTAAAACAACTATTAGTGTAAAAGGAGATTTACCAAAAAAAATTTCTGAAATTGAATTTAATTCCGGTAAAAGATTTTCACTGCAAAATGCTGAACTGGACCGCGTTCTTGGTGGCGGCATGGTAAAAGGTTCTGTGATACTGATTGGTGGAGAACCCGGAATTGGCAAATCAACTTTAATGCTTCAAGTTGCCATATCACACTCAAATTTAAAAACACTTTATGTTTCGGGTGAAGAAAGTCTTGGACAAATTAAAATGCGTGCAGAGCGCCTTGGGCTAAAAAACGACAATACATATCTTCTTTCAGAAACCGATGTGCAAAATATTACAATAGCAAGTGAAAATTTAAAGCCCGATTGCATTGTGGTTGATTCCATTCAAACAATGCACACTGAGCGAATAGAATCGTCCTCAGGAACAATCAGTCAGGTAAGAGAGTGTGCTGCAGAGTTGCAGAAATATTCAAAAAAAAGCGGGGTCCCTATATTTATAATTGGACACATAACAAAAGATGGCAGTATTGCCGGTCCAAAAATTCTTGAGCATATAGTTGACACAGTACTTCAATTCGAAGGGGACCGTCACCATGGATACAGAATTTTAAGAACATTAAAAAACCGGTTTGGTTCTGCTTCGGAACTGGGCATTTTTGAAATGACAGCAAACGGTTTGCGCGAAGTTTCCAATCCTTCTGAAGTATTTTTATCGGACAGAGTCATTGATTTGCCCGGAACAGCCATAGCTACAACCATTGAGGGAGCAAGACCTTTATTACTCGAAATTCAGGCACTGGTAAGCCCAAGCCCTTATGGCAATCCACAGCGCAGTGCAAATGGTTTCGATCAACGGCGTCTTGCAATGTTGCTGGCAGTTTTAGAAAAACGAAGCGGACTTCGTATGGGAGTAAATGATGTATTTCTGAACGTTACGGGCGGTATCAGAGTTGACGACCCCGCCGTAGATTTAGCTGTTGTCAGCGCATTGGCTTCTTCTTATCACGATATGATTATTGACAGCAAAACGTGTTTTGCCGCAGAAGTTGGTTTATCAGGCGAAATAAGACCTGTCAACCGCATTGAACAGCGTATTTCGGAAGCTGACAAATTAGGTTTTAAACAAATTATTATCTCTAAATCAAATAGTAAATCATTGCCTCAAAAAGAGTTTTCGGTAAAAATTATACCGGTTTCTCGTTTACAGGATGTTTGGAAAATTATTTTCGCTTAATCTGTTTTTGTGTTATGAAATTAGTTCCAATAATTACAGAATCTTGGAAAATTGATGCCGGAGTTGCTTACGGAGTAATTCCCCGTACAATCTGGAGTCGTTTTTACACGGCAGATGAAAACAATTTAATCCCTATTGTAAATCGTTGTTTAATAGTAGATACCGGGTCCCGGCTGGTTTTAATAGAAACAGGCTTTGGTAACAAACGCGATGCAAAATATTATCAGTATAAGTATATCACTGAGCGAACCACCTTGGCCGAAAGTATTCAAAAGGCCGGATACCAGCCATCTGCAGTAACCGATGTTATTTTTACCCATCTTCACGACGACCATTGTGGTGGAGCAATAAACCATACAAATAGCAGAGAAGTGGAAATAGTTTGCCCTAATGCCGTGCATTGGGTAAGTAAAAAACAATGGGACTCCGCCATGAATCCAAATAAACGCGAAGCTGCATCATATTTTTCCGACAATGTAATGCCTTTGTACGAGCAAGGTTTAATGCGTTTTATAGAGATTGAAGAAGAAATTATTCCCGGCATTTCGGTGCTGTTGCGCGACGGCCATACGGCAGGGCAGATTTTACCCATAATTCAAACACCGAAACGAAAATGGCTTTATGCTTCCGATTTCATTCCGTCCATAACGCATATTTCTCCTATCTGGGTCGCATCAGTGGATATAATGCCAATTTTAGCGCTTGAAGAAAAAGAAACGTTTTTGCATAAAGCAGTAGAAGAGAACATTGGGATTATATTCGAACACGATTTTTATAATGAAGCTGCATCAATAGCAAAAAACATAAAAGGCTTCGAAGGAATTCCCGAAAAAATCAAATTTTAATTAAAAAATTACTCTTTTAAAAACTTAAATGAAATCAGAATCAGTTAAGCTTTAAACATTGTGTTAAAGTATTTTATTTAATAACATCAATTAATTTATTTAGAAGGCGGCTGGCGCCATAACGGAATAATGTGTTATTTAACCATTCTTCGCCATTAATATATTTAACCATATTCCAAAAATGAATGGCAGTTTCCGGTTCGCTGATGCCACCGGCAGGTTTAAAGCCTATCTTTTTTCCTGTTTTTAAATAAAAATCCCTAATTGCACTCAACATAACATAAGCAGATTCCAGTGTAGCGGCAGGCTGTATTTTGCCGGTCGAAGTTTTAATAAAATCCGCCCCAGCCTCCATTGAAATCATTGATGCCTCATAAATGAGATTTGGGTCAAGCAATTCGCCAGTTTCCAAAATAACTTTCAGGTGTGCGTTGCCACAAGCTTCCTTATGTTTAGAAACCTCTTCGCGTATAAAATCGCGTTCACCTGACAAAAAACGACCTCGCGAAATAACCATGTCGATTTCATCGGCGCCTTGTTCAACAGCGTAACGAACTTCTGCCAACCTGATATCAAGAGAGCTTTGACCCGAAGGGAATGCACCTGCCACGGCAGCAACGTTGATGTTTTTTCCGACAAGTGCTTCTTTTGCAGTTTTTACAAAAATAGGATATACGCAAATTGCAGCTACTGCCGGAATATCTTTGGCAGTATTTTGAATTTCATAAGCAGTTTTGCAAAGATTGCGAACTTTTTCATCATTGTCGGTGCCTTCAAGGGTCGTTAAATCAATATGATTAATAATCCTTCGATAAACAAATTGCCGGTCATCAACATTAAACGATAAAACTTTTTGAATTTCGTTTTTAATATTTTCGTTTGTGAAAGTCATAACAAATTATATTGTAAGAATTTACCCTGACGTTTTTTGTTTAGATATTTTAGAACTAATGAACGGAATATTCAGATCCCCTATCATTTTGTTCATAAATCTTCCTGATGCATTAATCCAGTTACGCCGAAGAGCTTTTTGAAGTAATTGCTCTGAAAGAGCTTCAAAACGATAACCTAAGGCCGAATAATGTTCAATATAGCGAGGAAGCGCATATTTTATTCTTGGTATCGCTTTTTTGTTTTCGTGAAATACAACTATTGATCCCCGTTTTGTGTATTTTATTACATTTTTCAGGCATCTTGCCGGAGTGATGTTCTGATCAAAATCATAGCTTAAAACCGTCCAAAGGACAATAAAAACCTGATTCTTCAGCTTATTTATTTGCCATGGGGTAATATGTCCGTAAGGAGGTCTGAAAATTTTACCCGGAATATATTCAAATCCGCGTTTAATGTTTTGAACATATTCTTCGGAATTTTTTTTCCAGCCATCATAATGGTTATAAGTATGATTGCCAACCGTATGTCCCTGTTCAATTATTTCATTAAGCAAATCAGGATATTTTCGCGCATTATCACCTACACAAAAAAATGTTGCTTTTGCATTATATTTTTGTAATGTTTCTAACACAAACGGCGTCAACTCAGGTATAGGACCATCGTCGAAAGTAAGATAAATAGTATTTTCAGCACCAGGAATGCGCCAAATACAATTGCGTGTATTTAAATCTTTAAGTATATATGGACGCACCACATACATGTCTATTTAGCTGAATCTTTTACTGTCTGATATGGTATTCCGGTATACAAGCCGTAATATTTTGCAAAAACAGGTTCAACTTTTTTAAATAAATCCGTTTGCTTCGTCTCTTCGGTAATCATCATTATACGCTGAAGTATAAAAAGAGCTTGCTGTTTGTCGAACTCCAGCAAATTACTGCGCTTTTTGTCCAAAGAATAATAATATGCCAATTCTGCTTCGTATAAATCAATTACCCGTGAAACTATAGCATTGGCTTTTTGAACTTCGCCCGCACGGTAATATGCCTCAGCTATAGGTAAAATAAAATAATTATATGGTACAGCGGATTCGGGTAAAACTTCCATGCAACGATCTAATGCAGCTATAGCCTTTGTCTTCTTTTCATTATCGAAAGAACCATCTTCATTTTGACCCTCATCAAGCAAAGCGTTAGCCAAACGTGCAAAGTTGTTTCTGAAGTTCATGCACATTCTCAAATTTGTTTCATCAAGATAAACATTTTTGCCTGACAAATTTCCCCACTCGAATTTATTCATCATATTATCATACATCGCTTCAGTATTCACTCTTCCGGTAGCTCCATCAGGGTTAATTGTTTTAACCGGTACAAGTCTGTAAACAAGACCTTCCAACGAAAAATAATCTTCTAGTCCCATATAAGCGTCATTACCGGTAGTAATGGCAAAGTATATCGGGCGATCCCAGTTAAAATGAGCTAAAATATCCAGGCAAAACAAGGTATTTTTCTGTATTGCATTTCTATTGATTGTCCATTTTACGCTATCAGTAACATATTCTTTCCATGAAGAAGGAACAGTACCGTTCGTAAATATTTTATTTGTATCAACAGGTAAATAAAAATTCTTGGAAGGGAAAAAGTCGAGAGTATATTCACGAACCTTTTGCTGTAGTTTTTCAGGGCTTTTATGCAAAATATCGAAAAGTTCCTTAATATTTACATATCCCATATTTTCATCCTGTAGCAAATAAACTATATCCCGGGTTCCTGTGCGATATTGTTTATGCTCCATGGAAATTGGTACGGGCTCGGATTCATAAGCTTTGCGTTTCATCTGATCGGCATACCAATCGGTATAGAACAATGAAAGATTTACAACACGAACATCTGTTCTAAAGCCCTCAACTTCCTGAACATACCACAAAGGGAATGTGTCATTATCACCATTTGTAAACAAAATAGCGTTAGGGGCACAAGATGCAAGATAGTTTTTTGCAAAATCTCGTGCCGTGTATCTTCCGGCCCTACAATGATCATTCCACCCATCCTTTGCCATAATTCCGGGAACTAACAATAATGAAATTAAGGTTGCTGCAATTGGTGCCAAAACATTTTCTTTAAATAATTTTTTTAACAATTGAACTACAGCTATTACACCTAATCCAATCCATACGGCAAATGCATAAAAACTGCCCACATAAGCATAATCTCGCTCACGAGGCTGATACGGATATTGATTTAAATATATAACTATGGCAAGTCCAGTCATAAAAAACAACAATGCAACAATAAGCGTGTCTCTTGAATGTTTGTTCAGGTGATAAAAAAGACCTACCAAGCCAAGTATTAAAGGTAAAAAGTAAAAAGAATTGTTGCCCTTATTATTGCTCATTTGTTCAGTAACCAATTCCTGATTGCCTAAATGCATTTTGTCAATAAACGGAATACCACAATGCCAATTCCCTTCAGTTGGATTTCCGTGCCCCTGTATATCGTTTTGGCGGCCAACAAAATTCCAGAAAAAATATCTGAAATACATGTGTCCAACCTGATATGAAAAGAAAAAGCGAAGGTTTTGTCCAAATGTAGGCGAGCTTTTAGGTACACCTTGGGTATAGATTTTATTTCCTCTTGAATTTGTCGGAACACTTTTATAAACATCCTTTTCGCTTATACCACCCCACTCAAGATATGTGGATATATGATGATTTTCCTGACTACTCCACATGCGTGGGAAAAAGGTTGTAAACTTGCTGTTATATGTTGGTCTGGAGTTTTTTCGAGCATCCGTTAAAACATATTTACCTTTTTCAACATCTTTTTCGTAAATAGGAGAAGCATCTTTCCATTCTGTTGACTGGTTCAAAGGAGCATTAAAATATTGTCCGGTAATTAATGGCGTTTCGCCATATTGTTCGCGATTTAAGTAAGACAATAAACTAATGGCATCACGGGGAGAATTTTCATTGATAGGTGTATTTGCATTAGATCTGATAATTAATATAAAAAATGTAGAATAACCTATCATTAAAAAAGTAAAAGCAAGAACTATTGTATTTAAAACAACGCGTCCTTTCTTTTTTGACCAATGTAAGCCAAATACAATAAGACCAATAAGCAAAGCAAAAAATATAATTGTCCCTGCATTGAAAGGAAGTCCAACATTATTAATAAAAAACAATTCAAAATGACCCGCCAGCCAAACCATGCCCGGAATCAGCATGTAAAACATAAATGCCAGAAGAATAACTGAGATGGCAAGTGCATAAAAGATACCTTTTTTTGTAACATTATATTTTCTGTAATAATAAATCATTATCAATGCAGGCAAGGTTAATAAGTTCAGTAAGTGAACTCCAATAGAAAGTCCAATTAAAAAAGTAATTAAAATAATCCAGCGGAAAGATCTAGGATCATCTGCATCTTCTTCCCATTTCAGCATAAGCCAGAAGACAAGTGCGGTAAACATGGAAGACATAGCATAAACCTCACCTTCAACGGCTGAAAACCAAAATGAATCAGAAAAAGTATATGCAAGAGCGCCTACAATGCCCGCACCTAAGATTGTCCACAATTTTGACGCGCTATCGTCAACTTTTGAAGTTAATTTTTTTGCAAAATAAGTAATCGTCCAGAAAAGAAATAATATTGTAAATGCACTACACAGTACTGACATCATGTTTATCATGAATGCAACTTTAGTTACATCTCCAAAGGCAAACAAGGAAAAGAAACGACCTATTAACTGAAAAGTTGGAGCTCCCGGTGGATGGCCAACTTGTAATTTATAAGAAGTGGCTATGTATTCTCCACAATCCCAGAAACTGGCTGTGGGTTCGGCAGATAAGGTATAAACGATAGCAGCAATAATAAATACTACCCATCCTACCAAATTGTTTAGTTTCTTGTAGTTTTGCATATACAATTTATTGTTCCGTGAATAAACTGCGAAAATACAATTTTATTTCAAATATTGTTAATTATAACGCAAAAACGGCTATTAGAATTAATTTCAAGCATAAAAATATGATTCTCACATGCAAAATATTTTATAAACTATATAATTGTATTAAAAATATTTGTACTTTTGCACCCTGATTTAAATCTGTCCGATGGTGTAATGGCAGCACAGCAGATTTTGGTTCTGCTCGTCTAGGTTCGAGTCCTGGTCGGACAACAAAGGAGACTAACTGAGGGGACAATTGTCCCCTCAGTTATTAAATGTAACTGATGATAAAGGAAAACGACATATTTAATTTGGTAAACGAATTCTGTAAAAACGAAAACATTTTTCCTGTTCAGGTAAACATTAAAAAAGGAAATCATATTTTAGTGTTGCTTGACGGTGAAATTAGCGTTAGTATAGACGACTGTGTGAGAGTTAGTAAATTTATTGAAGGAAAATTAAACCGGGATGAGGAAGATTTTCAACTCGACGTTTCGTCTTTTGGTATTGGAAATCCTCTCCTACTTCCACGTCAATATATAAAAAACATTAACAGAAGCGCTATGGTAACCTTGAATGACAAAACGGTTTTAAATGGCATCATAGTTTCAGCTGATGACAACTCTTTTACTTTAGCCATGAAAGTACCACCCAAAAAGAAAGAAACTCAAAACAAGGAAATCAAATATTCTGATTGCCTTAAAACACAAATAATTGCATCTTTTAAATAATAAAACACCTTTGTGTTATGGAAACAATGAATTTAGTAGAATCATTTAGTGAGTTTAAAGACTCTAAAGCCATTGACAGGCCAACACTAATGAAAATTCTCGTTGACATTTTCAAACATATATTAGCAAAAAAATTCGAAGTTGCTGATAATTTTGATGTTATTGTTAATACATCAACGGGAGACCTCGAAATATGGCGTAGTCGTGTTATTGTGGACGACAAAGAGGTGGTAAACCCCAATATGGAAATTGCATATAGCGAGGCAGTAAAAATTGAGCCGGATTTTGAAGTGGGTGAACAAGTTGTTGAACCGTTTGGTATCGCACAATTTGACAGACGCGACATTCAAAGCATTCACCAAATGCTTAAAGCAAAAGTGATGGAGTTTGAAAAAGAAAACATATATCAAAAATATAAAGACCTTATTGGCGATATTGTTACCGGCGAAGTCAGTCAGGTTTGGAAAAAAGAGCTTCTTGTTTTAGATGACGAAGATTATGAACTTGTGTTACCCCGTACAGAGATGATTCCTTCGGATTTTTATAAAAAAGGAGAATCTATTCGAGCTGTTGTAGATAGGGTTGAGTTTAAAAACAACACTCCATTTGTTATACTTTCCCGTACTTCTCCAAAATTTCTTGAACGACTTTTTAAAATGGAAGTTCCGGAAATTGAAGATGGTCTTATTACTATTCGCAAAATTGTAAGACAACCCGGCGAAAGAGCAAAAGTTGCAGTTGAATCATATGATGACCGTATCGATCCCGTAGGAGCATGCGTTGGCATGAAAGGCTCACGTATTCATGGTATTGTACGTGAACTTCGCAATGAAAACATTGATGTAATAAATTACTCCAATAATCTTTCTGTTTACGTTGGTCGCGCATTAAGCCCTGCAAAAATATCATCGCTCAACATAAATGAAGAGACAAAGACCATAGAAATATATCTTAAGCCCGATCAGATTTCGCTTGCAATTGGTAAAGGCGGGCAAAATATTAAGCTTGCCTCTAAACTTATAGGTTACGAAATTGAAGTATTCAGGGATGTTGAGTTCGAAGAAGATGATGTAGATTTAATGGAAT